>NZ_JBHSGO010000201.1:0-21739 GCF_042654485.1 Falsiporphyromonas endometrii
TGAACGATTTATTTGCGTGTTTGGGATTAGCCCAGACCCGCAAGTTATTGACAAACTTTTCAAAGAACTCATTTTATTTACTGCCAGAGCCGCTTAGGCTTGGATATTTTTTAACGAACTATTGTAAGAATAAAAAAGGAGATGGTAAGACCCAAGATCTTCTTAAAGAATCTCTGTTCGAAGAGTTTGAGATACTGTGCAGGGACAAGGAGGAGTGGATGAAGCGAAATGGATATACCACAAGTATTGATAGTGTCAATAATGCTGTGTTTAATGATGCTTTTAATCATTTGCGCTATAAACCGAAAGGAAAAGATCACTTTGAGCTTTCTCGTTATTATCAATCTAAAAGATGTGATGAAAATAGACCTGAGAATGGAATCTGTCTATCGCAGAGTGCTATTGTTTTTCTGTTGAGTTCCTTCTTGTCAAAAAAAGAGGGGGAAGAGTTTCGCAGTCGTATCAAAGGATTTAAAGCAAAGGTAATTAAGACAGAAAGGAATGAAATAACAAGAGAGAATAATAGTTTGCGATTTATGGCTACCCATTGGGTGTATTCTTGGGGGGCATTTAAGGGGTATAAAAAGATGCTAAATACAGATTATCCAAGGGAAACTCTATTGGTTCAGATTATTGATGAGTTAAGTAAGGTGCCAGAATCAGTATACGAAGTGTTGAATAAAGAGAAAAGAAAAGAGTTCTTAGAAGATATAAATGAATTTGTGCTGGATCACAATGAAACAAATTATAGATCAACTATTATACATCCTGTAATACGAAAAAGATACGAAGACAAGTTCAACTACTTTGTTATTAGATATTTGGATGAATTTGTAGAATTTCCTTCATTGCGATTTCAAGTGCATTTGGGTAATTATGTCCATGATAGAAGGGATAAAGTTTTACCAGGAAACATAGGTGTGACAAGTAGAATAATAAAGGAAAAAATAAATGTTTTTGGCAAGCTCTCAATCCTCTCTAAATCTAAGGTTGAAAAATTGGTGCCTGATAAAGATAAAACCGGATGGGAACGTTTCCCAAATCCATCCTATAATTTTGTCGGCAATAATGTACCAATATTTCTTTCATGCAAAACGCTTTTAGAAAAAATAAAGGAGTATCATGCGAAAAGAGATCAGATTGAGCAACGAACAGAAAGAATAAAAGGAAAAATAACTGTCTCTCGAATGATATTTGAATTAAGTTTGAAAAAGAAGTGTGTTTTTCATGAACCTGTTGCTATGTTATCTCTTAATGAAATACCTTCATTGTTATTTTTTCTTCTTTCCTTATGTAACACTCCTCGTGATGCAGAACAAATACTAATTGATAAGCTATTAAAAAAGTTAAGCCTATTAGAATCATTCTCAAATGTTAAAGAAAAAGAGAAGAATGAATACAAGCATATTCCTAAAACACTTCGAAAAGCTACTAAATTAGAGCATATTAATCAATCTAAGTTGTTAAATGCGATAACAGAGGAAATAGAGCAAACGCAAAAAAGATGTGAAATTCTTAGTTCATCCCAAAATAATAAAGGTGAATGTCATCTAAAGAAAAAAGAAAGAGGGGAGATGGCAACATGGATGGCCCGAGATTTAATACGTCTAATGCCTATGCCAAATCGCTCAACATGGAAAGGATATTGTCATAGGCAACTTCAGGCTGCTCTTGCTTTTTACCATAAACATGAAAGAAGGGAGGCGGTCGATTTACTTTGTTCAGTATGGGATTTTAAGAACGATAAAAACTTTGCCTATTCATTGGATTTGCAACAAATGTTTGATAAAGCTTCGTCTTTTGAAGAGTTATTGAATTTCTACTTAATCATTCGCTCAAAGATGCTTGAAGCTATGAAGAATAGTGTTTTAACTAATAGTAACAAACTCTTTAATAAAGCAATAAAGCAGCAGAGAATCTGGACATTCTTTAATAGACGACTGTATGTTATCGATGGGTTTGACAACCTAAAATCCAAAATTTTGGCAAAACCACTTGTTTTTGATCGAGGAATCTTTGACGAAAGGCCGACTTTTATACCTAATCTTCAGTATAAAGAAGATCCTGAGAAATTTGCGGAATGGTATCGATATGCTCAAGACTATGCTGATTATCAAGCATTTTATGAGTACGAACGAGATTATAGTGAGCTCTATAAGTTAGAAAAGAATGATGTTGATCTAACCGACAAAGATAAATTCAATATTCGTTTAAAAAGAGATCGGATGATAAAACAAAATCAGATCCAAGATGTCTATTTAATGCTTATTGTCAAGGATTTAGCTTGTAAAATATTTAAAGTCAAGGAAGAAGATTTTAATATTTCATTATCAGATATCTTTGTTTCTCGATCAGAGCGACTCAATCAGCAAAAGAATGCGATTAGTCAAAGCATACGTAAAAAGGGTGATAGTTCTGATAATATAATCAAGGAGTCTTTTATTTGGAGTAAAACATTTTTGTATGAGCAAGGACAGATCTGTGAACCACAGATCAAGTTAAAAGATTTCGGAAAGTTTAGGCAGTTGCTTGAAGACAATAAGGTTAAAACAATTTTTAGTTATAATCCTAATAAAAAGTGGTCAAAAAAGGAGATTGAAGAAGAATTAATACAATATGAGATTATTAGAAGAGAATATATTTTCAAGGAGATCCATAATTTTGAAGCCTATATATTGAAGCATGGAGTTGTTGGTGATGAACCAAACTTTCGGAGATATGTAATAGATCTGTTAAAAAAAACGCCTGATCCGGTATTAGAATCAGGCCAAAAATTGTTGAGATCTTTCGATTTTGAGGCAAATGATATTAGTGAACTTTCTTCACAAAGACCTTTGATCCAAAAAGTTTTTTTTGTAATCTTAATAAGAAATAAGTTTGCTCACAATGAATTAATTCATCTAAATTATTGGAAGTAATTGCACCTACTTTTTGGACAATATGAATCTGAAAGATTTAAATCAATAGCAGATTACTTATTGCATTCCTTGAGGTCATTTATACAGGATATTGAAAGCTACTTTGATGATAAATTATATCCTATAATAGGTTAATAACAGATTCATTTGTATTAAATTAGATATGTTTTAGTTGTTACTGCCTATGTTTTGAAAGGTGAATACAACACAACAGGTCTCGCAGATTGTCAATCTCTGGTTGTTACTGCCTATGTTTTGAAAGGTGAATACAACGGCTAATCGCATGGCATTCTTATAAGGGCTGTTGTTACTGCCTATGTTTTGAAAGGTGAATACAACAAAGGCTTCAAAGCTTCTTAAGGTCTGTTCGTTGTTACTGCCTATGTTTTGAAAGGTGAATACAACATAAGAGAATAATTCATCAGATTCAAGCTGGTTGTTACTGCCTATGTTTTGAAAGGTGAATACAACTCTCACTCTCTGTGATACCTATGGAACCTAGTTGTTACTGCCTATGTTTTGAAAGGTGAATACAACCGTACACCTCGACGTATCGATATGATTCAAGTTGTTACTGCCTATGTTTTGAAAGGTGAATACAACAACCTTCTCAAGAAGATTGTCCAGACCTTCGTTGTTACTGCCTATGTTTTGAAAGGTGAATACAACGCACATTCTTTATTTCCTTGTCGAGTTTAGGTTGTTACTGCCTATGTTTTGAAAGGTGAATACAACAGAGACCTTATCTTCCTAGACTTCTTAATGGTTGTTACTGCCTATGTTTTGAAAGGTAAATACAACAATCACCCATTTGATGACACCAAAGCGTGTTTTTCTTATCCTAATTTGTCGGAAGCAGTCTATCCGACAGAAAATAAGCACGTTGTATAGATTAAGAGGATATGACTAATTGATGATGTCCAACGTTTATAGTGCAATTGCAAGGTTTTTATGTAATTCAAGATTGTTGGTGTTCTAATAGTTTATTGGATAGTAAAAAAATACAAGAGGAGGCAAACACGGAATGAATGTGTTTGCCTCCTCTTATTTACTGTTTCAGTTTTGCTGATGTATTACTGTACAAATATCAAATGATTTTGTATCCAGTATACTAACATTCCTCCAAAATAACCGACAAGAGCTACCCAAGAAACATGTTTAAGATACCATCCAAATGAAACTTTCTCGAGTCCCATTGCGATAACACCTGCAGCACTTCCAATGATTAGCATTGATCCTCCGACACCGGCGCAGTAAGCTAACAGTTGCCAAAAAGCTCCGTCAAGTGCCAAAGGTCCTGTAGCTTCCATTGGATACATACCTATACATCCCGCAACAAGGGGAACATTATCTACTATGGATGATATGATACCAATTATTCCGGTGACAATATAGTTGTTTCCTCCGGAAGCTTCTCTTACCCATTCACCCAAATTTTTAAGGATACCGACCTCTTGTAAGCAATTTACAGCCATCAGAATGCCTAAGAAAAATAGAATGGTTGATAGGTCGATTTTATTTAAGAGAGCAGCTACTCTGTGTCGTGGATCATCTTTTAGCCCTTTTCTTACCTTCCTTTTATAGAAGACTTCTGTTGCAAACCAAAGTACTCCGAGGGCAAGCAATATGCCCATAAATGGCGGAAGTTTGGTGAGATGTCTGAATATTGGTACAAAGATTAAACCTCCTACGCCAAGGAAAAAGACAATCTTACGTTCGATAGGAGTGAAGTAAAGTTTCTTCGTTCCATTCTCTTCCACTTCAGGTTCTATTTTCCCATGTAGCCCAAATTGAAGAATAAATGTTGGGATTATCATCGAAGCGAGAGAAGCAGTAAAAATACTGGATATTACTCCATGACTCGTGATAAGGTTATTGACCCATAGCATAATTGTAGTGACGTCACCAATAGGGGAGAAGGCTCCACCCGAATTTGCGGCAATGACTACAGTTCCAATGTAATAAAGCCTGTCTTCGTGAGATTTAATAATCTTCCTTAATACCATAATCATAACAATGGTAGTGGTAAGGTTGTCCAAAATTGCGGATAGGAAGAAGGTAAGAAAGGCAATCTTCCACAGAAGTGAACGTTTGCTTTTTGACTGTAAAATCTCCTTTACGAAATTGAATCCTCCGTTAGAATCGACAATCTCCACTATTGTCATGGCTCCAAGAAGGAAGAAAAGCGTTTCACTGGTATCTCCTAAGAGATCCTTGAATAATGTGTAAACATAGTCCATTAGATTAGCTGATGTCACACCTGCCTCCGGGTGCATCGTCTGCACAAAAGCAAGAGGATTCATCATGTAAAAAGTCCAACATAGCACACACATCATAAGTGCTGTTGCAGACTTATTAATTTTAAGGGGGCCTTCGAGTGCAATAAGTAGGTACCCTAATACGAACGAGATGATAATTGCGGTAGTTAATGTTGCCATCTTGTAATAAATAAAATTTTCAATAAAAAGGCTCTCTTTTGGATCACTCTCTGATTCAAAAGTGTAAGTCTTTCGTTCGATCGCTTACTAAAACAGGCTGCAAATTTAGGTATCAATATTTTGATATGAAAATTTGGCTGACAATCTTCAAAGCAAGGTAGTTATTATTTATAACTTTTTGAAATAGAATGTATCAAAATATTGGTGTTTATTGAGTACATAAAGGCGTTGTTTCCATTCTCTTTTGCGTAACTACTTCCCTGATATTTATATGGATCTAATATGAAGAGATCAATCCTTTTTCTTATTTGAATCAGAAGGGGTAAGTCTCATTTTATTGTTCAGACTAAGAAATATTGAATTGAAAATATGTTAGTCTTAAATGCTATCTGACGAAGCTGTTGTCTCAGATCGGATTTAGAAGCATCCCTTTAATCCCAATTGGTTGCTGTTACATCTCTTTTCAATCTATTGTGAAATCCATTCAATATGGCTTCTAAAAAAGCCCGCCCTTTTCTTTGGGTATTTTAAAGCTATTGTCTTACCTTTGCATCGATTGCAATCAAATAATAATGCAAGGAATATAATGACGATGATTAAGATTACTTTCCCTGATGGCAGCATTCGTGAGTATGAATCAGGGATTACCCCTATGCAGATAGCAGAGAGCATTAGTCCTCGCTTGGCAAAAGAAGTGTTAGCTGCAGGTGTAAATGGTGAAGTACGAGACCTTACTCGTCCTATCACTCAAGACGCCTCAGTCAAATTATATAAGTGGGAAGATCCTGAAGGCCGCCACGCTTATTGGCATTCAAGTGCTCACCTTATGGCAGAAGCACTTGAGGAGCTTTATCCCGGTATCAAATTTGGTATTGGTCCGGCTATTGAGCAAGGCTTTTATTATGATGTTGATCCTGGTACAGCTACAATTAAGGAAGAAGATCTTCCTAAGATTGAGAAGCGCATGCAGGAGCTTATCAAAAAGTCTGAACCTATTGTACGATGCGATATATCTAAGGCTGATGCCCTCAAAATGTTTGAAGATAAGCATGATGAATACAAAGTTGAGCTTATCTCTGAACTTCAAGATGGCACAATCACATTGTATAAGCAGGGTGGTTTTACGGACTTATGTCGTGGACCGCATCTTCCGAATACCGGCTACATTAAGGCTGTTAAATTGACAAGTGTGGCAGGTGCATATTGGAGAGGTGATGAAAAACGTAAGCAACTTACTCGTATATATGGTATCACTTTCCCTAAAAAGAAGATGCTCGATGAGTATGTGGCTATGATTGAAGAAGCTAAGAAAAGAGACCATCGAAAGATTGGTAAAGAACTTGAACTCTTCACTTTTAGTCAGAATGTTGGTGCAGGACTCCCATTGTGGCTTCCCAGAGGTACACAGCTTAGGCTTCAGTTGGAAGATTTCCTCAAAAAGATTCAGAAGAAATTTGGATATAAGCAGGTCATTACTCCACATATTGGTAATATTCAGCTATACAAAACTTCAGGACATTATGCTAAGTATGGAGCAGATTCATTTAGACCGATCACCACTCCTCAAGAGGGTGAAGAGTTTATGCTTAAACCTATGAACTGCCCTCATCATTGCGAAATTTACAAGAGTTCTCCTCATTCATATAGAGATCTTCCAGTCAGATTGGCTGAGTTTGGTACTGTGTATAGGTATGAGCAGTCAGGAGAACTTCATGGTCTAACAAGAGTAAGAGGATTTACGCAAGATGATGCCCATCTTTTCTGTAGACCAGACCAGATAAAGGAGGAGTTTTGTAAGGTGATGGATATTATCTTTATCATCTTTAAGGCTCTTGATTTTAAAAACTTTAAGGCGCAAATTTCTCTCCGAGATAAAGTTAATCGTGAAAAGTATATAGGTGCTGAAGAAAATTGGGAAAAGGCTGAGCAGGCTATCATTGAAGCTTGTGAAGAAAAAGGACTACCGGCAACTATCGAATACGGAGAGGCTGCCTTCTATGGGCCCAAACTGGACTTTATGGTTAAGGATGCACTCGGTCGTGAATGGCAGCTTGGTACAATCCAGGTCGACTACAATCTTCCGGAAAGATTTGAACTTGAATATACCGGTGAAGACAATCAAAAGCATAGACCTGTGATGATTCATAGAGCACCTTTTGGATCAATGGAAAGGTTTGTTGCTGTGCTCATTGAACATACAGCCGGAAAATTCCCTCTTTGGTTGACACCGGATCAGGTTGTTGTACTACCTATAAGTGAAAGATTTAACGATTACGCATATAAGGTAGCCAAAGAGCTTGAGATGCAGGATATTCGTGTTCTTGTGGATGACAGAAATGAAAAGATAGGTCGTAAGATTCGTGACAATGAGCTTAAAAGGATCCCTTATATGCTTATTGTGGGCGAGAAAGAGGCAGAAAATCAAGAAGTTTCTGTAAGAAAACAGGGTGAAGGTGATCAAGGTTCAGTAAAAATAACTACCTTTGCGGAGCAAATTACCGATGAGGTGAATGCAATGATCAATGCTTGGCAGGCAGAAATTGATTTCTAAAACAGAAGAATGCTTGTAAAATTGATTAGGATTTATTATAATAGTTCGTATAAAAACTCTAAAAAAAGATTTAGGAGCGAGAACCATAATTAATAAGGTGTCGAGCTCAAACTGTAAAAAATACTGAATGGCAACAGGACAATTGAAAGATCAGTACCGGGTAAATGAAGAAATAAGAACCCGCGAAGTAAGATTAGTAGGCGATAATGTAGAACAGGGTGTTTACTCTATTCAAGAAGCTCGTAAAATAGCTAAAGAAGAGGGTTTGGATCTCGTGGAGATCTCGCCGACTGCCAAGCCTCCTGTTTGTAGAGTAACGGACTATCAAAAGTTTATCTATCAACAGAAAAAGAGGCAAAAAGAGCAGAAAGCCCGTAGTGTAAAAGTGGTTGTGAAAGAGATTCGTTTTGGACCTCAGACTGATGATCACGATTACAATTTTAAGCTTAAACATGCCAAAGGATTTTTGGAAGATGGAGCAAAGGTGAAAGCTTTTGTGTTCTTTAGAGGGCGTTCTATTCTGTTTAAGGAGCAAGGCGAAGTTCTTCTTCTGAGATTTGCTAACGATTTGGAAGATTATTGCAGAGTCGAGCAGATGCCTATCCTGGAAGGTAAACGAATGACTGTGATGCTCGCACCAAAGAAGCCGGGTACCACAAAGAAGCAGGCTCCAAAGAAACCATCTGATAAGAAAGATGATAAAAAGTCTGCAGAGGAAGATAAATAATATCCTTTTTAGGGACATTATATAATTAATTTAAAGGCCGTAGGAGCAATCCTCAAGGTTGTCTCCGAGGCATTAAACGTTTAACAAATTTATTTAAAGCAAAATGCCTAAAATGAAGACTAATTCCAGTGCTAAAAAGAGATTTACTCTTACTGGATCAGGTAAAATCAAGCGTAAGCACGCATTCAAGAGCCACATCTTGACAAAGAAAACAAAGAAGCAAAAGCGTAATCTTACACACTTTGCTATGATGGACAAGGTGGACGAGAAGCGTGTGAAGAAACTCCTTTGTGTAAAGTAATTAGTTGGAGTTTTTAACTAGATTTTTATAACAGAGTGGATAGCAATAAAAGAGTTGGGCAGTTAATAATGCTCAATCGCTACCAATCAAAAAACATTTAGAAATTATGCCAAGATCAGTCAATCATGTAGCTTCAAGAGCAAAGAGAAAGAGAATCTTGAAGTTGACTCGCGGATACATCGGTGCCCGCAAAAACGTTTGGACAGTTGCCAAGAATACTTGGGAAAAAGGTCTAACCTATGCTTTTAGAGATAGAAAAGCTAAGAAGCGCAACTTCAGAGCTCTTTGGATTCAGCGTATCAATGCTGCTGCAAGACTTGAAGGTATGTCATACTCTCGTCTAATGGGTGCTCTTCACAAGAACGGTATCGAAATTAACAGAAAGGTTTTAGCAGACTTGGCTGTTAATCATCCGGAAGCATTCAAGGCTATCGTTGACAAAGTGCGTTAAGTTTAGAAACTTACAGACTAAATATAAGGGATACATCTTTGACGATGTGTCCCTTCGTTTGTTTTTGAGAAAGCAATGGATCTTGGTCATGCTTGATATGCTTATCCATTCCATCACCAATTCTGTAATTACAGGATTAAGAGAATACGTTGCATCATAACATGCATTTTGTCAATACTGTAAAAATCAATAGTAAAGTCATGCAAGGCCGAACATGTAGATTGAAGTCTCTTTTTAGTGATTTAATAACCTAACCATCATTCGTATGCAAATGGGAATAGCCGGGAATGGATAAGTATTGATGATATGTCGTTTGTGTAGATCTTTGAACAACTAATAATTGGGAGTATCTTTGAAAACAAAAAAACTATGCAAATACTTATTTCTTGTGCTAAAATAATGGGAGGAACGAGTAGGGGAGTCTTAACGCATGAACCTCATTTTGATAGGGAGGCCCATCAATGTGCAAATAAATTGGCAACAATGAGTTTGTTTGATCTCAGAGAGACTCTTGATGTAAATGAAGAAATTGCAAAAGAAAAATCTAATTAGATATAAGGTTTTTGCAAGCAAAGACAATATAATCACCCCTGCAATATTAGCATATCAAGGAATTGTTTTTCAGCATATTGGCGCTGAGTCAATGAACCAAGATCAGCTGAATTATGCTGACAAACATCTTTTGATCACGTCTTTTTTATATGGTCTTCTGAGACCTTTGGATGGAATAAAATCATATCGACTTGAGGGAAATACTGTAATAGACAATCTGAGTCGATTCAATTATTGGAAACCAATTCTTACGGATTATCTGATCAGTGAAGTGAAAAAAGACGATGGCGTCTTGATCAATCTTGCAAGCAATGAAATGAAAAAACTATTTAATTGGAAGAAGGTCAATAAAGAACTTGATATCATCACACCGGAGTTTAAAACTCTAAAAAATGGGAAAATGAAAAGTATTGTCGTACATACAAAGATGTTAAGAGGAGACATGACAAAGTTTATTCTAAATAATCAAATTGGTTGTTCTTTTATTTTTCATCTTCTAATTAAACATAATGTGTATTATATAATGATAGATGTAGTTACTATTTCTAAATCGAATTTATATCTTTACCAGTAAATAATAGATCTAACTTTCAGATTTCGTAAAAATGAAACAAACTTTTCATCTTCCATTATGGTCCGTAATTCTTTCGATATTTATGTGGCTCCTTCCTTTCGTATTTATTGGAGCAATGATGGTCTATGGAATGACTTTTTTAGTAATAGCTCTATTAGTCCTTCCAATTAATATCTATTTTACTTTGATCATGCCTCGTTATACACTTGTAAACGATGACTCTATTCAAGTAATACTTGTGAGTGGTAAAAGGTTATGTTTTGATCGTAAATTGTGTCGTGTAACACCGATAGATAAAAGTTACTTATCTGGTTCTGTACGTACTTTTGGCTCTTGGGGGTTTATGGGTTTTACCGGATTTTACGACAGTCGTAAAAATGGGAATTACAAACTTTATCTAATCAATCAAAAAGACCTTTGTCTTATAGAGGACGAAAAGGGAAAGAAGTTTGTGATTAATCTTAAAGTTTGAATGTGTATTTAAAAGCAGGTGTTTTTATTATGTTTAATTATGCTTTAGCTTGACAATTCGGTTTATTGGCTTATATTTTGTGCATGTTTGATACAGATGAATTGGCTTGTCGTATAGCATTAACACAAGCAAGAGGTGTTGGTCCAATTATAGCAAGGCGTCTACTTGAAGTAATGGGAAGTGGAAAGGCAATTTTTGAGAGTCGTCAAAATTTATGCAATCAAATGAAAAGCATCTCTTCCCGATTAGTCGATAGTCTTTACGATTCTCCTCTTCTTGCAAAATCATATAAACATGCAGAATGGGCAGTTGAGCATGGCGTCCATTGTTATGGTGTTGACAAAAAGCACTACCCGACTCTCTTAAGAGAAATTCCTGACGCTCCATCCCTTTTGTTTTATTTAGGAGATACCACCCTTTTTGAAAAGAGATGTCGCATCCTATCTGTGGTTGGTACCCGAAGTATGACAAGTTATGGTGAACGTTGCTGTCGCGAATTGATAAAAGAACTATCAGAAAATATACCTAATTTACTAATTGTAAGTGGATTGGCTTATGGCGTTGATGTGATGGCTCATCAATCTTCTTTGGATTGTAATGTGCCCACGATAGGTGTACTTGCTCATGGCCTTAATCGGATCTACCCTACTGTTCATCGCAATGTGGCATTACAAATGCTTGACAATGGAGGGTTAGTTACTGAATACTTAGATCATACCAATCCGGATCGTTACAACTTCGTTAGTCGAAATCGTATTATTGCAGGATTGAGTCATGCAACACTTGTAATTGAAAGTTCTAAAAAAGGAGGAAGTCTTATCACTGCAAAACTGGCAATGCAATATAATAGAGATGTTTTTGCTGTACCGGGAAGAATTCATGATTTGCATTCATTAGGGTGTAACAGTATTATCAAATCTCATCATGCTATCCCTGTATGTAATGCCGTAGATATCATCGAAGCTATGAATTGGGATGCTATAGAATCGTCTGTTAATAACAGTATAATGACCAAAGAAATGCCGAAAAATCCTCAACACAGTATGATTGTCAAATACATCATGAAGAATGGTCCTCAACAAATAAATGATTTATCAGTAAAGTGCAATGTGACCATGAGCGAGATTACGAATATATTATTTGAGCTCGAATTTGACGGTTTTGTTACTTGCCTGCCGGGAGGAATATATGATGTCAGATAGAAGAACAAATAAGCACCTTGACTTAGCAAGACAATTGCAATAACGAGTCTTTATTGCAAAGAATATATTTTGCAGATAACCTAAATTGTAGTATCTTCGCAGAGAAATAATGAGGTTTATCTTTAAATTGTTTCGAACAGTCGGATTTTACGACTTGCTTTTTATAACCGATAAAAGTTCAACATTGTAAGTTACAATACATCAACCTTTGAGATGATATTTTATCTCAAAACTATCAAGTAAATGTTGACATGAGTGCTTTAATACTATGTATTAAGGCATTTTTTATATGAATTGTTTACTTCTTATATTCAAAAACATTACTCAGATCTTCTTGTCATAACTTTTCATTATCATTACCATCTAATGAATATTATGTAAACCTAAATGGACTATATAAAAAGAGATGTGTATTGATGGAGATTTTAACGAGATATGTAAATTAGATTGCTTTAATTGTGTTAATACAATAATAGGTCTTATACATTGAATAGAAGGCAAATAAAAACAATGAGTAAAAGTACAACTACACAACCACAACCTTTTCTAAAAGATTCTCCCATTGAGTTGCCGCCAAGAAGAAATCCTATGATTGTTAAGATTAAAAATATTGTAACAATGGTTTTAAGCATATGAATATCGTTAATTTGTTTTGGTTGTACATAAAAACGAAATTAGACTACTCAGCAAATACATACAATAGCTTTAATATGTCAACAAAGAATTCGATGTGAGAGGCTCCATCATACATTCTTACAATATATCGTGAACGAGTTCCAAGTTAAACATATATGATTCATTGTGAATGAATACTACAAATTGCAGTCTCTGTCAGCCTCATATCATCCAGATAATAATCTTGTTCATCTTCATAATATTCCTGCCCGCCTCTTATCTCTTCCAACTCATCTGGATCCATATATTCTGATTGAGATTTAGAAACTATACTGCACGATGTTGTAATGCAAACAAAAGCAGCAAATAATAAACACCATAACTTCATCATATTTATTCTTTTTTATTTTTACCTAATCCAATCTTATGACAAATATACAAAGACATTAATGCGAGAATGCGCAGCAAAGTTATCTTGTTTTCCATTGATTCGATTTATTACGTAGTAGTTTCCGGTAATATAATCCGGATTGTATGCTTAGGAATACTATTTGAAATTGATTTCGAAAAAGGGATGAGTGATATCATTATTTCAATGATTTTATTTCGAGTCATACATCTGTCATTTGTAGCGATTAATTTACTATATTTTGTATAGCAAGATTAAAAAACTTATGACGTAACCATTTTATCATAGCTAAATCGTGATAAAAAATGGATGGTATAATGTTGTTGTAGGTTGCAATTTATTATATCTTTGTAGCCATTAAGAGGCATTATGATGTTGGTTGTTTCCTAAAGTTTATCTGACAATGCAACCATGGTTGTCAGTTTAATAGAAAACAACACTAATGATCGGAGAAAAGCAATAAGCGAACATACTCCATATTTTATTTGACTAACAAGTAAGCATTAATACATACAATACAATATGATGGACTCCAAAATCCAGGAACTGACCGATAAGATTTATCGAGAAGGCGTAGAAAAAGGTAATAGTGAAGCTGCAAAAATTGTAGCTGACGCTGAAGAACAGCGTACTGAGTTGATCAAACAAGCAAAAGCAGAGGCTGAGCAGATTGTTGCAGATGCCAAAAAAAGAGCTGAAGAATTGGATAAAAATACTAAGGCTGAGCTCAAGCTTTATGCTAACCAAATGGTAGGCTCTCTCAAGAGTGCCATTGCTGACCAGCTTTCAGGTCAGATTGTCAGCTCGAATGTTAAAGCTGCAACAGCTGATCCCGAATATGTTCGTCAATTGATATTGACAATAGCTAAGAGTTGGACACCGGGGGAGCAAATAATTGTTTCTTCGTCTCAAGCAAACGAGTTGGCTAAGTATTTTGAAGCTAATGCCAAAGACCTCTTGAACAATAAAGTTAAGATAGAAGAGGTGGCAGGCAAACCAGCTGACTTTACAATTTCACCATCCAATGGTGCATACAAGGTAATGTTCGGTGAAGAGCAATTTATCAGCCTCTTTAAGAGCTTCCTCCGCCCTCGCCTTGTAGATATGTTGTTTTAATTTATCAGCCGGCAAAACATATGGCTAAGTATTACGCTACTGCTGCCGGTTTGCCAAATATCGCTGTTGAGGATAAGAAGCTCCCTTTTAGTACAGACGAATATTTGGAAGAACTGCAAACAGTACTTACAAAAAAAGATAAGAAGTTGCTTGATCTCTTCCTTTGGGAAAAGGAGAACAAGTATCTTTTACACTTTCTTGAAGATGCAGATAAAGCATATGCAGAAGAGGATAAACCGACCTTGTTTTCCTATAGAAGCATAGCTAAAATTGTAGAAGCTCTTCAAGATGAGAATAAGCCCAAACTTCCAAAAATCAAGGGCCTTCCCAAGTATTTTTACACATTTATCAAGGAACAAATCTCTGTAAAAGGAGAAGATGATGATCCGGATGTAAAGAAAAAAGAAAAGCTTACGGGTGTCAAAGCAATGGATAGACTTGCTCAGCTTTTCTATGACTTTGCGTTAAACTGCAACAACGATTTCTTGAAACAATGGTTTGAGCTTAATCTGAATCTGAAAAACATCCTTGCAGCACATACAGCAATTAAGCTCGGATGGGAACCCAAAGATTATGTTGTTGGCAATAATTCAATAGCTGAAAAGCTGAAAACTTCTAAACAGAAGGATTTTGGTATTAAAGATGAGTTGGATTATCTCCCGGAAATATTAAAAATAGCTGAAGAATCAGATATCACTAAACGTGAACGGATGATAGACCTTTTGAAATGGAATTGGCTCGAAGAAGCTTGCTTTGTAAAAGTATTCGATATCGAAAGGCTTATTTGCTATTATCTTCAATTATCAATCATCGAACGCTGGGTAAGTCTCGATGAAAAGACAGGTGAAATGACTTTCCGAAAGATTGTAACAGATTTGAAGGCACAAAGTACAGACTCACTTGAAGAATTCAAAAGAAATCAAAAGAAATAATCATAATGGCTACTAAAGGTGTTGTTAAAGGCATTGTCTCCAACCTCGTTACTGTTGAGGTGGAAGGACCGGTGTCTCAAAATGAGATTTGCTACATTACTGTTGCCGGGACTAAGCTCATGAGCGAGGTCATTAAGGTAATAGGTAAGAATGCTTATGTACAGGTGTTCGAAAGCACACGTGGTATGCGTGTAGGCGACAAAGCAGAGTTCGTTGGAACTATGCTTGAAGTTACATTAGGACCAGGCATGCTGTCGAAAAACTATGACGGGTTGCAACATGACCTCGACAAAATGGAAGGAGTATTCCTACAGAGAGGATCATATACGGACGCGTTGGATAGAGATAAAAAATGGGATTTCAAACCATTGGCAAAAGTTGGTGACCAAGTTTCTGCAGGTGATTGGATTGGACAAGTTGATGAAAATCACCAACCACACAAAATCATGGTTCCATTTGTGATGACTGACAATTATACCATCAAATCAGTTGCCGCTGCCGGTCAATACAAAGTTGACGATACTATGGCCATTGTTACTGATAAAGAGGGAAAAGATCACAAAATCACAATGGTTCAGCATTGGCCTGTAAAGAGAGCTATCACATGTTATCGTGAAAAGCCAAGGCCATTCAAACTTCTTGAAACTGGTGTTCGTACACTTGATACACTGAATCCAATCGTAGAAGGTGGTACAGGTTTCATTCCCGGGCCGTTTGGTACAGGTAAAACAGTACTTCAGCACGCAATCTCAAAGCAGGCAGAAGCTGATATTGTTATCATTGCAGCTTGTGGTGAGCGTGCTAATGAGGTTGTAGAAATTTTTGCTGAATTCCCTGAGCTAATTGACCCACACACAGGTCGAAAACTTATGGAGCGTACCATTATTATTGCTAACACCTCTAATATGCCCGTTGCTTCTCGTGAAGCATCAGTGTATACAGCGATGACTATTGCTGAGTATTATCGCTCTATGGGACTTCGAGTACTTCTTATGGCAGACTCTACATCTCGTTGGGCACAGGCTCTTCGTGAGATGTCCAACCGTTTGGAAGAGCTACCGGGACCTGATGCTTTCCCTATGGACCTTTCTGCTATTATTGCGAACTTTTATGCACGAGCAGGTTATGTGTATCTGAATAATGGTTCAACCGGATCTGTTACATTTATTGGTACAGTATCTCCGGCCGGAGGTAACCTCAAAGAGCCGGTTACAGAAAATACCAAGAAAGTAGCTCGATGCTTCTATGCCCTTGAGCAGGATCGAGCAGACCGCAAACGTTATCCGGCTGTTAACCCAATTGACTCTTATTCTAAGTATATTGAATATCCTGAGTTTGAAGAATATATCTCAAATCATATTTCTCCACAATGGACCGAAATGATTAATGATATCAAGACTCGTCTGCAAAGAGGTAAGGAAATTTCAGAGCAGATCAACATTCTTGGGGATGATGGTGTGCCTGTTGCTTATCATGTTATCTTCTGGAAGGCAGAGCTTATCGACTTCGTTATTCTTCAGCAAGACGCTTTTGACGATATAGACTGCAATACTCCACTCGAAAGACAGGAGTTCATGCTTCTTGAAGTGATGAAGATTCTTAATGCAGAATTTGAATTTGAAGGCTTCCTTGAAGTTATTGAATATTTCAAGAAACTCATCAATATATTTAAGCAGATGAACTACTCTGAATTTAAGAGTGATGACTTCAATAAATTCTACGATGAGCTACAAAAATTAGTAGCTGAAAGAATTAAGAAGTAATTGTAGAACCTTATCAATATAATTTATATGGCTACTCAAGCTTTTCAAAAAATATATACCAAAATCTCTAATATCACCAAGGCAACTTGTTCACTCAAGGCTACTGGTGTTGGTAACGAAGAACTCGCTACTATTGATGGGAGATTGGCTCAAGTTGTTAAGATTAACGACGATGAAGTAACGATGCAGGTATTTGCCGGTACTGAAGGTATTCCTACCAACGCCGAAGTAATATTCTTAGGCAAAGCTCCTTCACTTAAGGTAGGAGACCAGTTAGCCGGTCGATTCTTCAATGCTTATGGAGAACCTATCGATGGAGGGCCAATGCCTGATGGCAAGGAGGTTGAAATTGGTGGACCCTCTGTAAACCCTGTACGACGCAAGCAACCTTCCGAATTGATTGCTACCGGTATAGCAGGTATCGACCTTAACAACACTCTTGTGACAGGTCAGAAGATCCCGTTCTTCGCAGACCCGGACCAACCATTTAACCAAGTTATGGCAATGGTAGCACTTCGTGCAGAGTCAGACAAGATTATCCTTGGTGGTATGGGTATGACTAATGACGACTATCTATTCTTCAAGAATACATTTAGTAATGCCGGAGCTCTTGACCGAATCATCAGTTTTATCAATACAACAGAGGACCCCTCTGTAGAGCGTATTCTGGTGCCGGACATGACATTGGCAGCTGCAGAATATTTTGCAGTTGAAAAGCATGAAAAAGTACTTGTACTTTTGACCGATATGTCAAACTATGCCGATGCTCTCTCTATTGTTTCTAACCGCATGGACCAGATTCCATCAAAAGACTCTATGCCGGGTTCTCTCTACTCTGATCTTGCTAAGATTTATGAGAAGGCTGTGCAGTTCCCGGATGGTGGATCTATCACAATTATTGCAGTAACCACCCTTTCGGGAGGAGATATTACACACGCTGTTCCCGACAACACCGGTTATATCACAGAAGGTCAGTTGTATCTTAGACGTGATACTAATGTTGGTAAGGTAATTGTGGACCCATTCCGTTCGCTTTCTCGTCTAAAACAACTCGTTATTGGTAAGAAGACAAGAGAAGATCACCCGCAAGTGATGAACGCTGCTGTTCGTCTTTTCTCTGACGCAGCCAATGCTCAGACTAAAATGGAAAATGGTTTCGACTTGACAGATTATGACGAACGAGCATTACAATTTGCGAATGACTATTCTTCACAACTATTGGCTATTGACGTCAATCTAAACACAACTGAAATGCTTGATGTTGCTTGGAATCTATTTGGTAAACATTTTACTAAAGCCGAGGTAAATATCAAACAGAATTTGGTTGAAAAGTACTGGAAAGGCGATAAATAAATCTTTGAGAAATGGCAATTAAGTTTCAATACAATAAAACATCGCTCCAACAGCAAGAAAAGCAGTTAAAAGTACGTGTTAGAGCTCTTCCTACAATCAAAAGTAAGGAAAGTGCTTTGCGTATGGCTGTTAAGAAAACAAAGGGAGAGGTGGAAAAGTTGGAACGCCAGCTCGAAGAAGAGATTCAAGGTTATCAATCTATGGTGGCTCTATGGAATGAGTTTGATCCGACACTCATCACAGTAAAGGATGTCAGACTGTCATCGCGTAAAGTAGCCGGTGTCGTAGTACCCGAACTTGATGGTATCGACTATGAGACCAAACCATTTAGCCTTTTCAATTCGCCATCTTGGTATGCCGAAGGAATTAATTTATTGACAACTTTGGCGACGACCGGTATTAAGGCGGAATTCTTTTCATTAAAGCTGGAGTTCTTGGAATTTGCTCGAAAGAAGACTACTCAGAAAGTCAATCTTTTTGAAAAAGTACAGATTCCGGGTTATATAGATGCTATCCGTAAGATTAAGCGCTATCTTGAAGATGAAGAGTCTTTATCAAAAGCTTCACAAAAGATTATGCGTGAGAATATTGCAAAGGAAGCACTTAAGAATAAAAAAGAGGAGGAAGATCTATGATATACAAGATGAACAAGTACTCATTTCTCATCTTCCACAAAGAGTATGAGTCATTCCTATTACGCTTAAGAGAGCTGGGACTTGTACATATTCAAGAGACACAAGATGCTAAGTCTGCCTCCGATTTAACTGAACTTTTGAACGAACGTAAGGCTGTAGATATGTTCAAACGACAACTCGCAGCAAAACGTTCTGAAGATGCTTCTGAGGAGACTCGTATTGAGCTCACAGAGGAGGATGGTAAGAAGGCTTATCAGGAGGCTCTTGAAATACAAGATAAACTTGCAAAGATTGTTCAAGAGATTGCAACCAAGAAAAAAGAGGTAGAGGCACAGGCTGTATGGGGAAACTTTACTCCTGAAGATCTTGATAAGCTTGCTTCTGCCGGATATGTACTACGTTTTTATGCTTGTCCGGCGTCTACTTACAAAGAAGATTGGGAGACTCAGTACGGTGCTGTTGTGATAAATAACATTCGCTCAATTAATTATTTTGTTGCGGTACAACATCCGGAAGATCAGCCAATCCCTGATATTGAGCAGATTAAACCACAAATGAAGAGTCTCAATCACCTCAAGCTTGAGCTGGAGGATATGGAGAAAAAGAAACAGGAGATGACAGATGCTTTCATTAGTTTTGCTGATAACAGGATTAATGAGATTTCTGCATATGATCGTGCTCTTCAGAATAAATTTAATTTTGGCAGTGCTCTTATACAAGCTGATAAAGTAGCAGAAGATCGTTTGATGATGCTTCAAGGTTGGATTCCCGAAAAGGATGCTGCTAGTCTTGAGGAGACTCTTGACAAAGAAGGTATCTATTACGAAAAGATGGATATTAAAGTGGATGATCCTGTACCTATTAAGCTAAAGAATAATGCTTATTCAAGACTTTTTGAGCCTATTACAGCAATGTTCTCGCTTCCTAACTACAATGAGATTGATCCCACTCCCCTTTTTGCTCCATTCTTTATGCTGTTCTTTGCGCTCTGTTTCGGAGATGGTGGTTATGGACTTATGTTGCTCCTGATATCTTCATTGATCAAAATGAAGGTTGATAAAAAGATGAAACCATTCTGTGGACTTTTCCAATGGCTTGGTGGTACAGCAGCTGTGGTAGGTGCATTGATGGGATCTGTTTTTGGTATGGTGATGCCATGGGCTGGTGACCAACTTCTTGGAAGTGTTAGCAACGACTATTTCCTTAATCAAGATAATATGATGAAGGTTGCCATTGGTGTTGGACTTCTGCAAATCGTATTCGGTAAATTTGTTGCCGGTACTAAGATTGCAAAACAACATGGCTTTAAATATGGTTTGGCAACCTATGCGTGGGGTATGATTATTGTGACAGGAGGACTATATCTTCTTCTTCCGGCTCTTGCTCCATCAGCACCTAAAGTTGTTAGTTACATTCTTCTTGGCATTCTTGGAATATGCGTTCTTATCGCATTCTTCTACAATTCACCGGGAAAGAACCCTTTCTTCAACTTTGGTGCAGGTATTTGGAATACTTACAATATGGCTTCCGGATTGCTTGGCGATACCTTATCCTATATTCGTCTGTTCGCTATTGGACTTACAGGCGGTATCTTAGGGAGTGTGTTTAACAATCTTGCCGTGGATATGTCTGAAGGAAGTATTATCCTCAAATTGACAGTGTTCCCGCTTATCCTTATCATTGGTCACAGCTTAAATTTCGGATTGGCTATGATCAGTTCACTAGTTCACCCTCTTCGTTTGACATTCGTGGAATTTTACAAGAATGCTGAGTTCGAAGGTGGTGGAAAGGCATATAACCCTTTCAAAAAGCAATAAGAAATTAAAAAATAAAGTACAAACCAATCAAAATTCTTAAGTATTATGAATCTATTTTTGGCTTACGCCGGAGTTGCTCTAATGGTGATCCTTACCGGCATTGGTAGTAGTATCGGTGTTACAATTTGTGGTAACACAGTCGTTGGAGCAATGAAAAAGAACCCAGATGCTATGGGTACATACATCGCTCTTTCTGCTTTGCCTTCATCTCAAGGTCTTTACGGTTTCGTTGGATTCTTCTTGGCAAATGGTCTTATCGACCAGCTAATCAAAGCTGGCATCTTTGCAGGTGCAGGTATTGGCGCAACCATTGCCGGATGGGCAATCTTCGCAGCTGGCCTTGCTCTAGGTGTAGTAGGTCTTTTCTCTGCAGTTAGACAAGCTCAAGTTTGTGCTAATGGTATTCAGGCAACAGGTGCCGGTCACAATGTTTTTGGTGCAACAATGGTGATGGCCGTTTTCCCTGAGCTTTATGCTATTTTGGCTTTGCTTGTATCAATCTTGATTTTCAACGCTGTGCCATCAATGGTAGGTATTGGAGCTTAAGAAAACAGGCTGACAAAGAAATAACTTTTAGGGGTTGTACCAAATAAGGTGCAGCCCCTAAGTTTTTTACCATGCTTATTTGTGAAAATTTAAACGACACAAACCTTAAAACACGACCCGGCAGACACTCCGCTTTATTTATCAATGTAGATGGTATTTCAAGTTAATTTGTTTGTTCTGAACTATAGAAATCCCCATAAATTGGCAACACTTAATTGTTTAGATACCCCAACGTTCTATCCTAATGTTCTGAAGGCATAATTCGTTATAGACTAAGAGATGTCACAAGAACAACATTATTTTCTTGTATAGCACTCTCAAGAAACCACCTTGATCTTTATTGCGATGCTTTTAGCATAGAAACAGC
>NZ_JBHSGO010000202.1:0-23177 GCF_042654485.1 Falsiporphyromonas endometrii
ATTTCTTCATGCTTAACCATTCGTTTTGACAACATTTCAATGATCTCTTTAGTGTTTTCGAACCGACTTTTGTCAGTTCTATTGTTTAACTTTTAATTTTTCGGTAAAAATTTACCGAAGTATTGTAGCGCAAATATAAGCAAATAAATTTGTTCTAACAAAAAAAAAGCAGTTTTTTTTGCTTATCACACAAAAAACGTGAGATAGGGTGCTATTGCCACTTGATGAAGTAGATAATTATTGACTTCAAACACATTCTTGATAAAGCCACTTCTATCCATATCGACGCCACAAGTACGCAGTTATTTCAAACCTATAACGCACACTGTTTCTTTGGTTTACTTTTGTCCGTGCACCGCTGTTGGTGTCATTAAATACATAGTAATATGGACGAAAAAATCAAAGACCAAGAAGTCCTTTTGGTCAAGGATCAGAAGGACGAGAGTCTCCGAGCCGTAGCCGGAGCAGATGAGAAAGGCGAACTGAAAACCGTACCGCCTACCGCCGAGCATGAACAGAGCTTCATGAAGTTCGACAAACACAGCAATGTGCTGGAGAATTTCCTTTCCAACTTCATGCGTCAGTTCAAGCATCCCACACCGTTGAACTTCTTCAAAGTCCCCTTTGAGAGTGCCGTTGCCAGCGCACGCGTACTCTCGGAAATGCTCAAAGCACCGGATGTCCCCTCCAATAAGGAGATGCTGGACTCCGCCCGTGTCAATCCTTCCGACTATGCAGGAGAGCAAAAACAGTCTTTTCAAGGCATTGACCCCGATAAGGTGAAGTGGGAGCAGTTCGAGCAGATGGGCGTAAGCCGTGAGAGTCTGGAAAAAGGCAAGCATCTTGATGACCTGCTTCAATACCGCAAGACTCCGCTTGTTCCCATCGCTATTAAAATCGGAGAAGTCTCTCTTTACACCGATGCCCGTCTTTCTCTGAAAGTCTCCGGAGACGGGACATTTATCCCTGTTGTCCACGCCATCCGCAAGGAACCTCAATTGGAGCGCGAGTTCTTCGGGCATACCTTTACCGATGAGGACAAGAAAGCCCTCAGAGAAACGGGCAACCTCGGTCGTACCGTGGAGCTGACCTTCCCCGGCAAAGATGAGCCGACCCGCAGCTTCGTGAGCATCGACCGCCTGACGAACGACATCATCGCCCTGAGTGCCGACCGAGTACGCATCCCCGATGAAATCAAAGGCGTGAAGCTGAGCGACGAGCAGAAAAAGGAACTTTCGGAAGGCAGAAGCATCTATGTGGAGGGCATGACCTCCAAAACGGGAAAGCATTTCAATGCCAACCTTCAATTCAATGCCGACAAGCGGTCGATTGAATTTCGTTTCGGCTCTCCCAAGCAGGAACAACGCCAAAGGCAAGCCACCGAAGGACAGGAACAAACGGAGCAGAAAGAATTGCGTGTCCCCAAGAAGATGCTGGGACGTGAAATCTCTCCCGAAGAGCAAGCGAAACTTAAAGCAGGTCAGACGGTCTATATGACCGGGC
This sequence comes from Falsiporphyromonas endometrii, assembly GCF_042654485.1. Lineage (NCBI taxonomy): Bacteria > Pseudomonadati > Bacteroidota > Bacteroidia > Bacteroidales > Porphyromonadaceae > Falsiporphyromonas > Falsiporphyromonas endometrii. Next base: position 1,504 of record NZ_JBHSGO010000202.1, read on the forward strand.
TTATCGACAAGAAGGGAGAGCCTTTCAAAGCCTATGTCCGCGCCAACTTCGAGAAGAACAAGTTCGATTTCCTCAAATGGAATCCCGACAAGTCCCAAACCAAAGAGGTCATTCCCGACAACGCTTCCCGCACGCAGGTCGCCGTCAATTCCGAAGGCAAGACCAACGAGGCTACCAAGCATGTAAAAGAGCCGCTCAAGCAGGGACAGACAGAGCCTACCACGGGGCAGGAACAAAAGCAAGAAGAGAAAAAGCGTTCCAAGGGAATGAAAATGTAATCCGCCACCACTAATATCCAAAAAGTAAGAACAAATGAAAGTCATCATAGCAGAAAAGCCGAGCGTCGCTCGTGAAATCGCCCGTGTCGTTCGGGCAACCAACAAGAAGAATGGTTATATCGAAGGAGGCGGCTATGCCGTCACGTGGGCATTGGGACACCTGATAACGGCAGCCATGCCCGAAGTTTACGGCATCAAGGGGTTCCACAAAGAGAACCTGCCGATTCTTCCTCCCGTCTTTACCCTTATTCCCCGTCAGATTAAGGAGGGTAAAGGTTATAAAGCCGATGCTGCGGCAGTCGCCCAACTCAAAGTCATCGAAAAACTCTTTCGGGAATGTGAGGGCATTATCGTTGCCACCGATGCCGGAAGGGAAGGTGAACTCATCTTCCGCTTTATCTACGAATACTTGGGCATTCCCCGTCCGTTCGACCGTCTGTGGATTAGTTCCTTGACGGACAAAGCCATCAAAGAGGGGCTTGCCCATTTACAAAGCGGCGCGACGTATGACAACCTCTATTATTCCGCCCGTGCCCGCAGCGAAGCCGACTGGCTGGTGGGCATCAATGCCACCCAAGCCATATCCATTGCGGCAGGGCGAGGCACTTACTCCTTGGGCAGGGTGCAGACTCCGACCCTCTGTATGGTCTGCTCCCGTTTCTTGGAGAACAAGAAGTTCGAGCCGCAGCCATTCTGGCAACTCAGCCTTACTGTAAAGGAAGGTGATGAGAGTTTCCGTTTTTCTTCTGCCGACCGCTGGTTTGATAAGACGGAAGCCACCGTCCTGTATGAGAAACTCAAACAGGCTCCTTATGCCACTGTAGAAACGATTGTGCGCAAGGAGACCAAGCAGGAGCCACCGCTTCTGTATGACTTGACCACCTTACAGAAAGAGGCGAACAGCCGATTCGGCTATTCGGCGGAACAAACCCTTTCGTTGGCGCAGAAACTCTACGAGAAGGCATACATCACCTATCCTCGCACGGGCAGCCGCCATATCCCCGAAGATGTCTTTGCCGAAATACCTGCCCTGATAGCCTTTTTGCACGACCATCCCGTCTGGGGTGTCCATGCCCGCCGACTGACCGAACTCAATACTCATTCGGTGGACGGCAAGAAAGTGACCGACCACCACGCCCTGCTCATCACGGGCAAGAAGCCGATAGACATGTTTGGAGACGAGGCGGTCATTTACGATATGATAGTCGGACGTATGCTCGAAGCCTTCTCCGCCCGGTGCGAGAAAGACATTACCACCGTAACCGCCTTGTGCGAGGGCATGAAGTTCATGCTCAAAGGGGAAATCATCAGGCAGGAAGGCTGGCGGAGCATCCTTAAAAACGAGAAAGGAAAGGACAAGGAACAGCTCGAAGCCGAAGAGCGGGAAAGCCGTGAGAACGGTGAGGGTGTCCTCATTCCGGAATGGAACGAAGGTATTCAACTTGACATTTCCGCCTGTTCGCTGGCACAAGGGACGACCAAGCCCAAACCACTGCACACGGAAAGTTCGCTGTTAGCTGCTATGGAGACGGCAGGTAAGGAGTTGGAGGACGAGGGACTGCGTGCACAGCTCAAGGATTGCGGCATCGGCACGCCTGCTACCCGTGCCGCCATCATCGAAACCCTCTTTGCACGCGAGTACATGGTGCGCCAAAAGAAGTCGCTCGTTCCCACGGAGAAAGGACTTGCCGTCTATTCCATCGTCAAGGAGATGAAAATCGGCAATGCCGAGATGACCGGACAATGGGAAGCGGACTTGGCGAAAATCGAACGGGGAGAATTGAAAGAGCGGGACTTCCGCAAGGGCATCGAAAGTTATGCCACACAGATTACCGACGAACTGCTCTCCTCCAAAATCCTCTTTCCCAAGAAACAGAGCGACATCCATTGCCCCAAATGCGGAAAAGGCTCACTGGTCTTCTATCCCCGATGTGCCAAATGTTCCGATGCCGATTGCGGTCTGACCCTTTTCCGCAGCGTGGCGGGCAAGAGCCTGACGGACGAGCAACTGACGCAGTTGGCGGTAAACGGAGAGACAGGCATCATCAAGGGCTTTACCTCCAAATCGGGCAAGAGCTTCGAGGCTTCGCTCTCCTTGGACGGAGAGTTCAAGACGGTATTTGTCTTTCCCGAACGCAAGAAAACGGGCAAATCCCGAAGGTAAATCCCCGTAATTTGCTAATTTTGCCACTGAATGATGCGGTCATAAACAATCATCTTGTTTTTACTGCGGATTTTAGTGGTGGCACTCGGCGGGGACGTCGAGTGCCTTTGCATTATATACCTCACTAAAATCATTCAAAATGACAGCCATTCATTTTTCATACTACGAGCTTTCCCTGCTCTCTTTTCTTCGGGAAAGCCATCCCGAAAAAGCCGTTGACATTCCTTTTATCAAGGAACGTGCGGCAGCCGCTTCTGAAGCCTATGCCGAAGCCTTCAATGCCGGACTTCCCATAGCCGAATGTATCGGCACTGCCAATAAGACACTCTATGCGGGTCTGCACTTCTCCCGCCACGATACCATCTCTTCCGTGCTTTGGAACGAGTTCTCCGCCGAAGTGCCGCTTGAAGCGGTCAGGGAGACCGCCATCCGCCTGCGTCCTCTCATCGAAGAGATATTCGCCAAGTATCCGATTTCGGACAAGTTCGCTTATACGCCCGAATACAACTCCCTCTATACGGAGCTTACGGGTTTTGTCCAACTAAAACTCGAAGAAGATGGCACACTATAACAAAAAGGAGCACCTAAGGGCGAATATAGAAGCCATCAAGACCATCTTTGCCCTGCATCGGGAACAGCGCGTGGCAACGGAGGAGGAAATGGAGGTGTTGCTGGCTTATACGGGCTTCGGGGCATTGAAGTGTATCCTCTCTCCTGCCAATACGATGGAGGACATCGCCCGATGGAACAAGTCGGAGCTGGAATTTTTTCCCTTGGTGATGGAACTGCATCACATCATTCGGGACAACACCGCTTCCGAGTCGCTGTACAAGAGCTATATGCAGAGTCTGAAAAACTCCGTGATGACCGCTTTCTATACTCCTGCGCCCGTAGTGCGGGAGATTGCCGCTTCCTTACAGGAGGCAGGCATCGTCCCCAAACGTATCCTTGACCCCTCGGCGGGAATGGGCGAGTTCATCCGCTCTTTTGATGGTATTGCAGCCGAAGGGCATACGACCTTCGGTTTTGAGAAAGACATTCTCACGGGACAGATGCTCTCCGCCCTGCATCCCGAAGACAAGATACGCATCCGGGGCTTCGAGGAAATCGAATCCAAGCTCAACGGTTCCTTCGATGTGGTCAGCAGCAACATCCCTTTCGGAGATGTGGCCGTCTTCGACCCTGTTTTCAGCAAGACGGACGAACCTGCTCGAAAGGTCGCCCGCATGTCCCTGCACAATTACTTTTTCGTCAAGGGGGTGGATATGCTCCGTGAGGGTGGCGTGCTGGCGTTCATCACCTCGCAAGGAGTTATGAACGCCCCAACGAACGAGCCTGTACGGGAGTGGCTGATGAACCATACCCGACTTGTCTCGGCAGTCCGCCTTCCGAATAATCTCTTCACGGAGAATGCGGGAACGGAAGTGGGCAGTGACCTTATCGTCCTGCAAAAGCAGAGCGACAAGACAAGTCTGACCGAAGAGGAACAGCGTTTCATCAAGAGTGAGAAACGCCCCAGCGGGGTGCTGTTCAACACCTATCTGCGAAGTATGTCGCAAATCGTGCATACCGAGTGGAAGCAGGATACCGATCCTTACGGCAAGCCTGCCATTCTGTTCCATCACAACGGTGGAGCGGAAGGCGTCGCCACCGATATGGGTAAAATCCTGCGGGCGGATTTAGCTAAACGCTTGGACGTGGCGTTGTATCAAAAGCATATTTTCATTCAGGAGCTGCCCAAAGTAACCGTTTCCGTTTCTCCCGAAGTCAAGCAGGAAGAGCCAACGCTTACGCCACCCGCTTCGACAGAGGAACAACCACACCAAGAGGTGGTGCAACCGAAAGAGGAACAGCCGACGGAGCACCCCCGAAGCAGTGTCACCCCGCAGGTACAACTGCTCGACCTTTTCGGCAATGTTATTCCGGAGGAAAAGCCCAAACGTAAAACTGCCGCAAAACAGAAGCCCGTTCCTTCACCTTCCCTTTTTTCCGAGGCTTCCCAAAGCGGTGAGACGGCACACGGACTGAAAGACACGAACGAGCTATGGTGGCAGCAGGACAAGGAGAAAGGGATGCAGCAGCGTCCCTATGAGGGCTTATGGCATGAACACCTCAGAGAGGGTTCTTTGCTGGCTTCGGACTTTCAGGTCGGAATGCTTGTCCGTGATATGGAGGACAACCGAATGTTCCAACCCATAGACCTCCCGTCCCGAGAGCGGCAGAAAATGTTGCTCTACATAGACCTGCGGGATGCTTACCACGCCCTCTATGATTATGAGGCGGAACGCAAGGTGGCGAATGAATCCTTGCGAGAGAACCTCAATGAACTGTACGACCGTTTCGTGCGGCTGTACGGGCATTTGAATGACCGCAAGAACCACGAGCAGATCCTGATGGATGCCGGTGGCAGGGAAATCCTCTTCTTGGAACGGAAAGTGGATAAAGAAACGCTCAAAGCCGACATTTTCCGTCAGCCCGTTTCCTTCAGCCTGCACGAGGTGACAGAGGTGAGCAATGCCCAAGAGGCACTTTCTGCTTCACTCAATAAATTCGGAGCGGTGGACACCGGGTATATGCTCTCTTTGCTTCCCGACACCTCCGAGGAAGAGATGCTCTCCGAATTGCACGGCAGGATTTACTATAATCCCTTGGAGGAAGAATATGAAATCGCCGAGAAGTTCATATCGGGCAATGTGGTTGCCGCTTCGGAGCGTATCGGACAATATCTATTGGAGCATCCGGAGGACACAAGGGCGCAAGCCTCCTTGCAGGCACTGAAGGATGCCATCCCCGAACCGATTCCTTTCGTGGACTTGGATTTCAACTTCGGGGAGCGATGGATTCCCGTAAATCTCTACTCCGATTATGCCTCGCACCTTTTCGACACGGAGGTGATGATACGCTACAATTCAAGTGCGGACGAATACTCCGTGGAAGCACGGATGCACAATGCCAATATCTGGGACAGGTTCTGTGTACGGGGACAGCATCGTCGCTACGACGGCATTGCCCTGATGAAGCACGCCCTGCTGAATACGACGCCCGACATCACCAAGAAAATCATGGTCGGTGACAAGGAGGTCAAGGTACGGGACACCGAAGCCATACAGATGGCGAATGCTAAAATCGACGAGATACGAAACGGATTCACCGATTGGCTGAACGAGCAGAGCGATGAGTTCAAGCAGCGGTTGGAGAAACTCTACAATGACACTTTTAATTGCTTTGTCCGTCCCAAATATGACGGCTCTCATCAGACATTCCCCGACCTCAACCTGAAAGGCTTGGGCATCGAAAGCCTGTACGACAGCCAAAAGGATGCCGTATGGATGTTGAAGCTCAACGGAGGCGGAATTTGCGATCATCAGGTGGGAGCCGGAAAGACGCTTATCATGTGCACCGCTGCTTATGAGATGAAGCGGCTCGGCTTGGCAAACAAGCCGATGATACTTGCTCTCAAAGCCAACGTGCAGGAGATAGCACAGACTTTCCAAACGGCTTACCCGAATGCCAAGTTGCTCTATCCGGGCAAGAACGATTTTACGCCCGACAAGCGGCAGCGGATTTTCCACGACATCAAGAACAACAACTGGGACTGCATTGTCCTCACGCACGACCAGTTCGGTATGATACCGCAGTCGGACGAGATACAGCAGAAAATCCTTCAGGACGAGCTGGACAGCGTGGAAGAGAACTTGGAAGTATTGCGTCAGCAAGGACGCAGCATCTCCCGTGCGATGGAGAAAGGGCTTGTCAAGCGGCAGATGAACTTACGGGCAAAACTGGACGAAATCAAATTCAAGATAGAGAACCGCAAGGACGATATAGTGGATTTCAAGACAATGGGCATTGACCATCTGTTCGTGGACGAGTCGCATACATTCAAGAATCTGATGTTCAATACCCGCCACGACCGTGTGGCAGGATTGGGTAACAGCGAAGGAAGCCAGCGTGCTTTGAATATGCTCTTTGCCATCCGTACGATACAGGAGCGGACAGGGAAAGACTTGGGAGCAACCTTCCTTTCGGGGACAACCATCAGTAACTCACTCACGGAGTTGTACCTGCTGTTCAAGTACCTGCGTCCCCAAGCCCTAGAAGCACAGAACATCAAGACCTTTGATGCGTGGGCTGCCATCTTCGCCAAGAAGTCGGTGGACTATGAATTCTCTGTCACCAATGAAATCGTGCAGAAGGAGCGTTTCCGCTATTTCATCAAAGTGCCGGAATTGGCGGCGTTCTATGCCCAGATAACGGACTATCGTACGGCAAAGGACATCGGTATTGACCGCCCCGAAAAGAATGAGATTATGCACAATATACCGCCCACTCCCGAACAGGAAGAGTTCATCGCCAAGTTGGTGGAGTTTGCCAAGACGGGTAATGCGGAATTATTGGGACGAGAGAAACTTTCCGAACGGGAGGAGAAAGCCAAGATGCTCATTGCCACAGATATGGCGAGGAAGATGAGTTTGGATCTGAGGCTTATTGACCCCGACAGGTACGGAGATCATGTGGACAACAAGGCTTCCCACTGTGCCGCTAAGATTGCGGAGTACTACCACAAGTTTGACGCACAGAAAGGAACGCAATTCGTGTTCAGTGACCTTGGTACTTACAAGCCCGGTGAATGGAATCCCTACAGCGAAATCAAGCGCAAGCTGGTGGAAGACCACGGCATACCCGCTCAGGAGATACGCTTCATTCAGGAAGCCAAGACCGACAAGGCACGAAAGACGCTCATTGCAGGCATGAACGAGGGAACAATACGCGTGTTGTTCGGTTCCACTTCCATGCTCGGCACGGGCGTAAACGCCCAAAAGCGTGCCGTGGCCATCCATCATCTGGATACGCCGTGGCGTCCTTCCGACTTGGAACAGAGGGACGGAAGAGCCGTGCGCAAGGGCAATGAAGTCGCCAAATTCCATGCGGACAACAAGGTGGATGTCATCATCTATGCCGTAGAGAAGTCGCTTGACAGCTATAAATTCAACCTATTGCACAACAAGCAACTCTTTATCGAACAGCTCAAAAACAACCGTATGGGTAGCCGTACCATCGACGAAGGAAGTATGGACGAGAAATCGGGAATGAATTTTTCCGAATACGTCGCCATCCTCTCCGGAAATACCGACTTGCTGGAAAAGGCAAAGTTGGAAAAGAAGATTGCCGGCTTGGACAGCGAACGGCAGGCGTTCATTCGCAGCAAGTCATCCTCCCGAAGCCGATTGGACGAAGTCGTGCGGACGGTGGACGGCAACAAGGAATTGATTGCCCGTTTCCAAAGTGACTGGGATTTGTACCAAAGCCGTGTACAGAAGGGTAAGGACGGCAATATTCTCAATCCGATAACACTCAAAGGGGTGGAAGGAAGTGACCCGAAACGCATTGCTGCCAAACTTTCGGAAATCAATGAGAAAGCCTGCACACGGGGAGAGTATTTCAATATCGGAACGCTCTACGGGTTTAATCTTGTGGTCAAGACGGAGTCCTCCTCCAAAGACCTTTTCGACCTTTCGCAGAACAAGTTCTTCGTGATGGGAGAAAGCGGAATGAAGTACAGCTACAACAACGGCAGGATTGCGGCAGACCCGCAACTCGCCTGTATGAATTTCCTGAATGCCATGGAGAAGATACCCGGCTTGATTGAGAAGTTTAAGGCTGACACGGAAAAGATAGCCAAGGATATTCCTGTTTTGCAGGAGGTCGTGAACGGCTCTTGGAAGAAGGAAGAGCAGCTTAAAGACCTCAAAACGGAACTTGCCGCCCTTGACCGAAAAATACAGCTCTCCCTAAAGCCCATTGAGCAGTCGGAGAGTCCGCAAGAGGAAGCGGAAATGATGCAGGATGGCGAAGGAACGAGGGAAGAAATGGAACGGTCACATCCGATTGAGCCGACTGTCACCGCTCCCTTCGTCAGCTCCTCTGCGGCTCAAACCGACAGACCGTTGGAAAGCAGCGGGCAGAGTATCTCCGCTACACAGCCCTCTATGGACGGACTGCCGCCGTCTCTAGCAGAAAAGGTGTTCGTTGTCAGACCGAAAATATAATCTGTAATGTTATCATCACATTCAAACGGCAGCCCCCGACTTGTCATTACGACAAAACGGGGGCTTTGCTGTTGCGTACAATCCGTATTTACGTGTCTTTGGGTGGTCTCTTCCTCTTGCGTTTGAGGTTTTCCGTAAAGTGGGTTTGCATAAAGGCAAGGATTTCCGATTCCAGATACCACGTCTTGTGATAGACGATGTGGTAAGGAAGTGTTCCCGAATCTCGGTAACGTTGCAGGGTTCGCTTGCTGATTTGGAGCATCAGGCACACCTCTTGGTTATCCAGCAACGGTTCTCCATTTATCATCGGACGTTGGGGTATGTCGGGAGCCGTCTGCTTCAAGTCATCGAAACGCTTCATGATGCGTTCCATCCATTCAAGAAAGGTCTCTCTATCCAATAGTTCCATCCTTAATCCTCCTGCTTTTGAGTTTGAAATTGTGTCGTAGCTCTTCCATTTTTTTTTGAGTTACAATAGAGGCTTCTGTTACGTATAGCCTCTTCGATGTCGTGCAGGTCGTAGTAGCAACGCCCATAAATCAGTTTTTTATAGCCGATTCTGTCTACGCTGCGTAACCGCTGAAGCGTGCGCTTACTTACACCGAGCATCCCGGCTAATTCATCGTTGGTAACGAGGCAGTTTTCATTCTCTGTTTTTGCCTTCTCTTCCTTCTCCACATACCGTAAGGGTTTCTCTATCTTGCCCATCAGTTCGTGGTAGGCTTTGCTATCGATTGTAATAATATCCATTGCTCTTAGAATTTGAATATGGTGCAAAGTTCGGGAGATGCTTTTACTCTTTTTCACTGGTTGTTAATAACATATGGAAGATTTTTATGGGAAGGCAGATCCACGGACAGACAGAAGCCTCCATATCGAAGCCACAAGTACGCAGTAAAGGAAATGCCGGTTTTGAATGCTTGCACCATAAGTACATTTGCACAAAGTGTAAAATCAAAAACAGACAAGAATATGGAAGTTGTAACAATCGAGAAGAAAACGTATGAAGCTATGATGGAATGTTTTCGCATTTTGACCGCCAAAGTGGATGCTTTGTGTAGGGAATGCGACGAAAGGCGTATGGGCAGGTGGCTGGACAATCAGGATGTCTGCCAGATCCTGAACATCAGTTTGCGTACCCTGCAAACCTATCGGGACAACCACACCTTACCCTATACGCAAATAGGCTATAAGATGTACTACAAACCGGAAGATATAGAGCGGTTGATAGAATAATCCGCCTCTCCATAATCAAAGAATTTATCACCACTAAATCCAATGTAAGCAGATGAGCAATGACGTAAAAACAAAGAACGATGAAGAAATCAGGCTCTTTTTCAGTGCCGGTGACCGTATGATGAAAGGGATAGATGCCCTAAGGAAAAAGAACAGACCCTTATTAGGCGGGCATCGTTACCTGACGGATGGCGAACTCTCCCACCTGTTGCATATCAACCGACGCACGTTACAAGACTATCGAAATGTAGGGAGAATCCCTTTTATTAAACTGGGTGGGAAAGTTCTCTACAGAGAAGAAGATGTGGAAAAACTGTTGCAGGAGAATTACCGTCCTCGGTTTGAGAAACCTTGACAAGAAACAGGCAGTAAGAAGCACCTTTCTTACTGCCTGTTCTCATATTCAACTGTACCATCCACCTTTGCCATAACACACAAGTAGCGGAGGACTTGTTCTCTTCTTTTCGGTCAGTCTTCTGATTATCCATTTACGGAAACTTTTGGCTTGTGGAGAAGCAAAACGAAATGACAGCATCGTTATCATTTCAATGTTATATAAATCCACTGCACCGCCCTTAAACAATAGCGTTTGCATCACCTCATCTTCTCTGAGTAATCCTTCTTTGAAGATAGACTTGATGTGGCTGTTTACTTTGCCGGAGAATACGCCGAATAAATCGGCTATTTCGCAAGCCGACATCCAAATGGAAGTCGTAGGAACGTGTACGTTCCCATTCTCCTCAATGGTTATGAATTCTCTTTTCATAGTAATTCAATATTCATTGTTTTTTCTCCTTTCTATTAACCTGTCCATATCCTCTGCAATCTTCCTCTCGGAAATCTTCGCATAGGTCTGCGTGCTGGTGATGGAGGCATGCCCCATCATCTTGGCAATGCTCTCCGTACAAATTCCCACGGAAATCAAAAACGATCCGAAGCTGTGCCGGGCTTGATGGTAGGAGAGGTTTTCCTTTCGCCCGATGATAACACCGAGCTCGTGTATTTCGAACCACATAGAGTCCCTGCTCGGCAACGGAAATACCGGCTGCGTGTCATCGGTCGTATTGTACAAATCAAGTATCTGCTCCGCTATCGGATGCAGAGGAATGAATGACTCTACTTTCGTCTTCTTACGGTTGATGCGAATGTATCTTCTGTTGTCGGCAGTCCGCCCGATATGGTGCGGATACAGCAGCTGGGTATCGACATAGGCAAGTCCCGTAAAACAGGAGAAGATAAAAGTCCTGCGAGCCAATTCCTTCAATGGATCATTCGCGGGCAGTTTCAGTTCCAGCAGTTGTTTGAGTTCCGCTTTACTGATGTGCATCCGTTTGGAGGGCGGTTTCTTCTCATACTCCAACTCTTCCAGAGGATTGGCACGGATAATCTCATAGTCCACGGCAAGATACATCAGTCTGTTCAGCCAACAAAGACAATGGTTGGTCTGCGATGCCCCGAAGTTCTTGTACCGCTTCAGGTAGACCTTATATTCCCGTCCGAATTCCTCGGTGATGTCCGAAAAGGCAATATCCGTCTTGCCTTTCGAGTCCAAGAACTCACGGATATAGCTCTGGTAATACCGAGAACTCCTGTAGGTCGAAGTGGAGTCGATTTCCTTGGAGCGGACGGCAAGGCGTTCCCGCTCCCTTTCTCCCATTTGGAGCAGATGGGTGGGAACTATCATATGACCTGCAATTTTGCTTTTCAATAGTTCGGCACTGACCACACCCTGCTCTTTGAGCATTTCATCATAGAGCTGCTCCGCATGCTTGCGGAACTCTTTCAGGCGGTTGTTCGTCCGCACGTCAGCGGTCTCCGCCTTTTTTGCATTCCATTGTTTGGGATTGCAAGTAATACCCGTGGTTATCGTCGTGCTTTTCCCGTCGATGGAGATTCGGCAAAGTACGGCGGTCGTACCGTCCGTACGGACTTTGCTTCGATTGATGTATAACAATAAAGAGAATGTACTGCGCATGATTGTTTCATTGTTTGTTGATTTTCACTCTGATTTCTATATGTCTGTGCGTTTATAATACAAGTTTGAGGTCTTTTGTCGCCTCGATATATTTGTCCATATCCTCGAAGAGTTTCTTGGGCGTAACCTTCGCATAGACCTGCGTAGTTTGCAGGTTCGAATGCCCTAGCATCTTGCAGATGGTCTCGATGGGAACACCGGCTTCCAAGGTAATCAGCGATGCAAATGAATGTCTGCCGGCATGGTAGGTCAAGTCTTCCCTGATGTCGGCAAGGATAGCCAGACATTTCATGAGGCGACGCATATTGGAATAGTGCAGCATCGGAAAGAGTGTAGGACGGTTGTCGTCCCGGTACTTCTCTATCAAAGTAAGGGCTTCGGGCAGCAGCTTGACACAGGCACGAAGTTCGTTTTTCTTGCGGCGGTATTTGAGCCACAGACTGCCGCTGTCATCCGTAAACAGGTTATCCCGTGTAACGGAAACGGCGTCGGCATAAGCTGTTCCGGTATAGCAGGCAAAGAGAAAGAGATCTCTTGCCAAGATATGGGAAGTGCGATGTTCAGGGATTTCCAAGTCACGGATTTTCTCGAAGGATTCCCGGCTTAGGGCTTTCGGCGTTTTTTCCTTTGGTTGAGGAAGGCTAAAGTGGGCGAAGAAGCACCTGTCGACATGTCCTTCCTTGTAGGCTTTTCGGCATACCTTCTTGACGATAGCCAGATAGTGCCGGCAGGTATCTATGGCAAGTCCTTTTTCATCCAAGATGAAACTCTGATAGTCATGAATGAACTGCTCCGTCATCTGACCGAAAGCGACGTCTTTGGTGCTAAACTCCTTTTCGATGAACTCTGCCAAGGTTCTTCGGGTATAGATATAGGTAGGGTAAGTTCCCTTTGCACGGTCTATCCCGATGCGTTTCCTCAATTCCTCGCAGACAATGTCCGTCATTCTCAACAGAGTCATCTGCGTTCCGAGACTTCCTTGAAACAGGTTTTTGACGGCTTCCGCATCGAAGTCTGCTTTTCTTTCCACAAGCGTATCAAAAGCAGAGTGAATGGAGAGCAGCAGTTTGTCCAGTTTCGCATTGGTCTCTACGGCTTCATGACTCTTGCCCTTCAGACGGCTTTCACGAGGATTCCATAAGTCGGGAGTACAGGAAATTTTGCAACTGAACTGCACCATCGAATGATTGACGGTGATGCGTCCCATAATGGGCGCTTTGCCCGACTTGTCCAATCGGCTCTTTTTGAGGTAGAGCAACACCTTGAATTTTTCTATTTTCATACGCTTTAATTTTATGGGCAAAATTACCCGTTGTTAAAGCGTTCTTTGATAAGCAAAACGTTGTGGAACAGCGAGATAGAACCCATGTCAGAAAAACCTTTCCTTTTTCCGTTACCTCACCACACTAGGGAAACCAACGGATAACGGTTTGGTAACCGAAAGGATTCAATATTCCGTGTTGAACTGCTTTCCTATCATACTCGCAGAATATAGAAAATCAGCTAATTCACAACCGGTTACTAGTTTATTCTCTATGTTCTTCCAATTCCTCAAATGGAAAGTATTTTCCACATGGCACAACATTTTCTTTTCCCGGATAATCTCTGTGCAATCGTCCAGCGTATTGTGTAAGTATACCTTTCCAAGATATAGGTGTAGCTAAGAAGAGGGTGTCAAGTTGAGGTAAATCAAACCCTTCTCCCACATATTTCCCTGTTGCTATGATTGTACATTTGTCATCTTTTTTGAGTTGTTGAATTTGAATTGTTTTTAGTTTTTTGACCTTATCCGGGTCAGATCCTGTAAGGGTGATAACCTTATGGTTGTTTGTTTTAAGCATTTGTGCAATAAGGTCAACATGACTCTTTCTGTTGGTAAGAACAATTGGAAATCTTCCATCAGATAATACTTTTGAAATATCATCAACGATAAGTTTGTTTCTCTTCTTATCAATAACCATATCTGCTATCATTGAAGCGTAATTTCCGTTTGGTTTAGATAGGTTTCTATACGATGTAAATCTGGGTATTAGAATTCTTTCAAAGGATTGTTGCTCCATCATTTGTAGGGCATTCATAGAATATCGTATTGCTCCGCATTGCATGAAAATAATAGGTTGAAGGCCATCTTTTCTGACAGGAGTAGCAGTAAGTCCATATACGTATTTGGCTGTTGCAAATTTGAGTACTTTTTCGAATGACAATGATGATACATGGTGACATTCGTCTACTATAATCATGCCATAATTTCTAATGAATGACTTTACTTCATTGTTTTCAAAGCAGGACTGAATAAGTGCTATGTCGATATTGCCTGTTAATGAATCTCTTCCAGAATCAAGAGAGCCGAAAATTGATTGGGTTTTATTATTAATACTTTTATTTGTTTCTTCTACTTTCGAATGTCTGTTTTCTACTGTAAGAAATTCTTCAAGTTTTCTTTTCCACTGATTTAGTAGTGATTTTGTATGAACAAGAATAAGTGTGTTTACATGTCGTTTATTTATCAATTTGATTGCTGCAACAGTTTTTCCAAAGGCTGTGGTTGCATTTATAACTCCATTCGGGCTTTTCATTAAAATATCTACAGCTTCTTGTTGCTCTACTCTCAATTCTCCTTTAAAAGTTGTTTTAATAGGATGCCCCACATTTGTTTTGTCTTTTATCCTTAATGTACATTGATGTTGTTTACACAAATCCTTGAGGGCATCTTCGCATCCTCGTGGAAGAGAAAGGAATAAATCATCTATAATTTCGGCAGAAGTAATGATTCTGGGGACATTATATGTGGGTAGTCGTAAAGCTTGCTTCATATAGAATTGTGGGTTTCTAAAAGAGGCTATGCGTTTGAGATAATTAATAACTTTTGGTTTGATATTATTTAGAGAGATATATAGACAATTTGATCGGATAATCTCAATTGATGCTGGAAAGTCTTCTCCATTTAGTAATGTTTGTGCAGGAAGTTCCCATGGTATTTTTTCGTTTGTAGTAGATAATGAAGTTTCAACAGCTTTATGTTGTTGAAGGATAGCTGAAATATCATCTTCTGTAATTTTTTTCTGATTCAAAAGATAATACCATTGATCTTTGAATGCTTCGAATTTTTCATTTACAAATACAGCATTTCCTTCTCTTCGAGCTTTTCCTTGAAGAGGAAGGGCTATTAGGTTGCCCAATCCTCCTTCGGTCAGATAATCTTGATTTGGTATGAAACGATCATAAGATTTGAACGATAATGTAATATTTCTATTCATCGCCTCTTCTAAGATGCAATTTCCAAGTGAGCGTGCTTTTTTGGCTGTTATTGGATTCTCGAAAAAAATCCAGACATGAGCACCTTTTCCACTTCTTGATCGTTCAATTGCGAATGGTATATTCCAGTCTTTGCAAACTGAGACAAAAGACAAAACATCTTTTTTATATCCATGGATACATGATTTATCATCGAAGTCGGCACATAGGAAAAAACAGGAATTATTCTTGAGAATGGGATAAATACCAACAACATCTTGTCCATTGATATTTTTCCCCGCAAGATGGGCATAAAGATCATTGTAGCTTATAGGCCTAAAATGTCGATTTGGACAATCTGAACAGCGATATTTGCGTTTGTCGCAAAGATTTATCTTCCATTCATTTATGCATACCGGTTGATAGCCGGACTTTTGAGAGGAAGAGCTATACCACCTTTTGGCAAATACATCTGTACGCCCTTTGAAATAGCTTTCAAATAGTTGAACTTTTTCTTCTAAAGATAGATGTTGGTGTATGTCGACAATGGGATTTCCTTTGCATCTTCGCTCTTTCTTTTCTTTCGCTTTTATTGGAGTCAGTTGCTCGATCTGTGCTTTTAAGTCTGCATTTTCTTTTTCAAGTTTCCTAATTCGATTGATTAACTCGTCATATGTTTTATCTTGATTGTTTTTCATTGACATTACAAATGTTATTTGGGGATGATAAAAGTTTTAAACCTTAAATCTTTCATCCAAAAATAGGTATAAAGAGTTTGATTATAACCAATAAAGATCTCTTTCGCGATGGTATTTATTTATAAATCTGCTCCATAATCAATGGTTTAAATATCAAATCATGAGTTTTGGGTATTATTTGGAAACGTGTTTTCTCTTTGATATTCTAATACTCTTGGACTAAAAAGAAAAGCGCTCCAGATAATAAAAGAATGATTGAATTTGATGTGTTGAGAATTTGTTTTTATGAGGAAATAACTTATTTAAAGGACGAAAGATCTATTTGGATTATAATAGTGTTGGGAAAATCTTCTTTTATCTCTTTTCAATATTTGCCTGAGCAATTAAGTTTTCAAAGTCCGGTGTTGCATTTCTTTTGATCTTATGTGTCGAATTTGTTTGCTTGGCAGGCTGTATGATGAATGTTTGGTTATAATCATTACTTTTAGAAGCTGTTTGTGATTTAGGTAAAAATCTCTTTATAGATGGAATCTCTTGCTGAAGATATATTTTGATTTATTGAACAAGGAAGTATAGAGGTGTGAGCTTTAATGTCTTAAAATTAATGGATTGCCATGACTCTATATTTATTTCAATATGTTGGTTGAAAATAATTCTTAAGCCTATAGCCAAATAAATCTAAACAGTTTTGTTGAATGTTGTTTTTGAGAATTTGTTTTGATGGATTTGACTCAAGGAAATATCCGTAAGACTTTGATCTTATTTACATTGCCTATGTTGTTGGGAGCTTTGCTTCAGCAATGTTACAATGTTGCAGACTCGATTATTGTGGGGCAGTTTTTGGGATCTATGTCTTTGGCGGCAGTTGGTTCGGCCTATGCTTTGATGACTTTCCTTTTATCTATCTTTTTGGGGCTTTGTTTAGGTAGCGGTACGGTTTTTTCATTGCATTATGGGGCCGGTAAATTATCTCTTATGAGAACCTCGATATATGTCTCTTTTGTCTCTATTGGGCTTATTTCGTTGGCCGTTATGGCTGTTGTGATTGGGTTCTTGGATTTTTTCTTACATCTATTGCATGTTCCTTCCGATGTTTACCCGTTTATGCGCTCATATCTGAACATTGTTTCTTGGGGAATACCATTTGTTTTTCTGTATAATTTCTGTGCCTATCTCCTAAGATCCGTAGGAGAAGCTTTGGCTCCATTATGGTTTTTGGTAATTTCTGTAATCTTGAATATTGGCCTGGATCTGTTTTTTGTAATCTATTTACATTCGGATGTTTCCGGAGTGGCTTGGGCAACGCTCCTTGCACAGGGTATTGCTGCTGTCACTATGCTCATATATACTTTGCTCAAGCGAAAAGACCTTATTCCGAGGCGTGAAGAATGTAAGATGCGGAAATGTGTTTTGACGGAACTTCTTTCATTTTCGGGGATTACATGCCTCCAGCAGTCTGTGATGAATTTTGGTATTCTGATGGTGCAGGGACTTGTCAATAGTTTTGGAGCCGTGGTGATGGCTGCTTTTGCTGCCGGCGTAAAGATTGATTCTTTTGCCTATATGCCAATGCAGGAGTTTGGTAATGCCTTTTCAACATTTGTTGCTCAAAACTTTGGAGCTTCCAACAATCAGCGGGTGCGTAAAGGTATCCGTACTGCGTTGAGATTGTCGATTGCTTTTTCACTTCCTATATCTGCTCTTGTCTTTATTTTTGCTCCTGAACTGATGGCCTGCTTTGTGCCTTTGTCTGATGTTGAAGTAATTCATATTGGTGTGAGCTATCTTCGCATAGAGGGGGCATTTTATATCGGTATTGCTATTTTGTTCTTACTATATGGTTATTATCGTGCCATTCGTATGCCTCAGATGTCTTTTATACTTACAATTTTCTCTTTGGGAATAAGAGTTGTGTTGGCATATATCCTTTCCTCTATTTCTGCCTTTGGTGTTAATGGAATTTGGTGGTCAATACCCATTGGATGGGCAATCGCAGATGCTATTGGATGTGGTTATTATTATATACTTAAGAGAAAATTTGCTGAGTAAGTATTGATTGTGTGTAGAACTGAATAGACTTCGTTTGTATGCTATTTATCTCCTGTTTTACTATGAAGAATATCATTGGAAGTAGGTGTTGACAAGAGGATTGAAGTCTGTATATTAATCTTTATTCATAGGATAATTTTGGAAGTTAAGTTATTCTTGAAGCAATCGTACTGTTTTGATATCTGCTGGTAGCCATTTTAAGTTGTTGAGGTCTTTGGCTGGCAGCCACTTCAGGGCTTGATGTTCATTGAGTATTGGTTTCCCTTCAATCATCCTACAAAGATAGCTGTGCATTGTAATATGAAATGTTGGGTAGTCGTATTCAGTTGTGCATATCCATTTTTCGACTTCAATAGTTAGAGATAGTTCTTCTTTAATTTCTCTTATTAAGGCTTCTTGTTTTGTTTCACCGATCTCTATCTTCCCTCCTGGAAATTCCCATTGTCCCCTAAATGGTCCATCGCCTTTTTGAGTGGCTAAGTATGTCCCATTATTGTAAATAACAGCTGCAACTACCTCTATTGTTTTCATATTATTCTCTTATAGTTGTTTGAATAGGCACAATATTACGAATTTTTATTCGTCATTAACTTTGGTCTCTTGTGAATGTAACCTTAACTTTACCGGAAAACTTTTTTAGACATGGATTTAGTAGAAGGTGTTTATGATACAAAATAATAAGCGTTGCCAATGAATATATATTTTCGGCAACGCTTACAATAAGTTACTAGAACTATCAATAGAATAGTTTGTTTCTTATGTGCTTTACATAAACTTAAGAGCTTTAATAATTTGTTTGGCAGTTTCTCTGATTGCTGGGACAGCTACTGAGTTTCCAAATTGTTTGTATGCTGATGCATCAGCTACCACGATTTTAAATTCATCCGGGAATCCTTGTAGTCTTGCCCATTCTCTTGGTGTCATTCTACGAATTCCATTTCTGTTTACTTCTCCCTTTATATTAGTGACCGGAGTAAAGTTTGTAAGTCTATTGTCAATAACTAAGTTTCTTTCTCTTCCCATTCCTCCACATACCACGGCATTTGCTATATCATCATCAGATATAATAGCATATCCAAAACCATTCCCTTTTGCAGCATGTCTTTCTTTATGTGTAATGAGTGTATTTAGGTATTGCGTTGATAAATAATACTTGACAGAAACTTCTTTTTCTTCTTTGATGTCCTTGAAACAGACCTTCTTATTTAAAGGTTCAGGATATTCAAAATCAGAAACATCGGTTTGCTCCGGATCAAAGCCAACAATAAATACTCTTTCTCTATGCTGAGGAACTCCAAAGTCTTTTGCATTAATAATTTTTGGATTGGGTACATAGTACCCGAGATCATCCCTTAGTGTGTTAAGAATTACCTCTATTGTTCTTCCTTTATCATGATTCAACAAACCCTTGACGTTTTCAAGGAAAAATGCTTTAGGTCTTTTCCGTTTTAATATTTCTGCTACATCAAAAAATAGTGTACCTCTTGTTTCTTCGAAGCCTCTACGTTTCCCGGCAATTGAAAATGCTTGACATGGAAATCCTGCACACAGTATGTCAAAATTGTCTGGTATGAATTCCTTTACTCTTTCTTTTGTTATATCTCCAAATGGAATTTCTCCGAAATTTGCATCATATGTTTCCTGTGCCTTTTTGTCCCATTCAGATGAGAATACACATTTTCCTCCCAAACTTTGCATTGCAATTCTAAATCCACCGATTCCGGCAAAAAGGTCTATGAATGTAAACTTTGGTTTCTTAGGCTCAGGAAAAGGAATATCTGCATTAATGTCGAATAAGTAATACTGCATAGCATCATCTATCCTTTTATAATAAGTTGAATCAGCCTTATTTATTGAAAGATGTGCTTCGAGTATTTTTGTCACATAGCTTTTTGCTTCTTGTTCAAGAGATAGATTAGTCTTATTATGAAGATAATGAGTGTATGCTGCTGCCCCAAAGTCTTCCTCTCCGTAATTATGAAGTTGAATCTTAAATATTGGGTCATTGCTTTGTCTTTTTATATTTCGCATCTGAAATGGCTTTTAATACAATTTGAATACATTTGTTTGTGGACTTTTTTACCTCTTCACCCCAAAAGCGAAGGACTGTCCAACCATGATTAAGAAGATAATTATTCACTTCTTTGTCTCTTTCTATATTATGTTCTATTTTCCGAGTCCAAAAATCGATGTTGGATTTGTGATCAAATTTTTTGATCTCCCAATCTTTACCATGCCAAAATTCACCATCAATGAAAATTGCAATTTTGTATTTCTTTATGCAGAAATCCGGTCTACCGAAGATATCAGGAACATTCTTTCTATATCTGCAACCGCTTGCCCATAAAGCCTTACCAAACATTACTTCAATTTTGGTGCCTTTAGACTTGTTCGCTTGCATATTCTTTTTTCTCTGTTGAGGTGTAAGTTTATCCACTACTCTGTATAAGTTATATAATTAAAAGGAACCTGATCCTAATATGTATGAATAATATCTTTAGTACGCTTCATTTGACAAAGGTATAAAATTGGTATGAAGAGTTTGAAGATATCCATATTAGAACAAATGTGTCTGAATTCTTATTTGATGTATATGCCTTGAATCCTTACTTTTGTAAATAATATATATGATATAATTAAGTCAACGAGTTTCTTTTTTGTATCCGGTTGAAATGAGTTTGATGATTATGGATAAACCTATAATGTATGATTACAGCAAATAAAGGTGAATGGAGTGAGATATATGCCTTTTTTAAATTATTGGGTGATGGTATCCTTTATGCGGGCGATCAGAATCTTGATAAGATAAATGACTTGTTCTATCCTATTATAATGATTCTCCGAGAGGAAACAGAAGGAAGTTTCAATTATAAAAGAAATGCACAAGATGTATCTATACTTAATTCTGATAAAGAAGAATTATTACGAGTTCCTGCTGATGTGTTTTTGGAAGAGGCTGAAAAATTATTGAGAGTTATTAATTCGGGAAAGGGTGCATTTGCAGCCCCTAAGATTGAGGAATTTATGAATAATATCTTTTGTTATTCTGTAAAAGCTAAGCCTTCGGATAAAACGGATATTAAAATAGTTCTCCATGACAAGAGAACAAAATTAAATTCTTTGATGGGGTTTAGTATTAAGTCTCAGCTGGGGAGTGATTCGACATTATTGAATGCCGGTAAGACTACTAATTTTCGTTATCGGATTGTTGGTGGGTCTTTTTCGGACTCTGATATTGATCGTATTAATTCTATTACCGGTCGTACTAAAATTATTCAGCGTGTTGATGCAATCAGAAACAATGGTGGAAAGCTTGTTTTTGATTGTGTTGATGATAGGGCCTTTCGCAACAACTTACTTTTGCTTGACAGTGATTTAGGTAAGATCCTTGCCGAACTTTTAGTATTGCAGTTTCGTACCGGTATGAAGCAGCTTCGTGACCTTGTCTCATGTCTTACCCAACTTAATCCTTTGAATTATGACAATGTCACCTCTGTGCCGTACTATGAGTATAAGATTAAGCACTTGCTTACCTCTACGGCTTTAGGTATGGTGCCGGGATCTCCGTGGACCGGTCGTTTTGATGCCAATGGCGGATATATTGTAGTGAAGAAAGACGGTGACATTGTCTGTTACCATTTTTATGATCGCAATCGTTTTGAGGACTATCTTTTTAATAATGCATATTTGGAACGCCCCAGTAGTTCAAGGCATGAGTATGCTTCGATTATTAAAGATTCGGATGTTCTCTATTTTAAGCTCAATTGTCAGATTCGTTTGAGGTAGTATTTTTGATACTTCAGAATATAGCGATGGGGTATAGTATGCATTTTGTCATCTATACCCCATCTTAGTCTATATCTAGGTAGTATCCCAAAAAGTGTGTAAAGGAGGTTTATCTTTGAGTCAAAATTAATCATTTCAATTCATTGTTTTGTTCATCCGTCAGGCGGGCATGAAAAACACCGGGGGGATTGGCGTCCGCCCGGG
>NZ_JBHSGO010000203.1:0-23350 GCF_042654485.1 Falsiporphyromonas endometrii
CCCCGGGCGGACGCCAATCCCCCCGGTGTTTTTCATGCCCGCCTGACGGATGAACTAAACAATGAAAGGAAATGATTAATTTTGACTCAAAGATAAATCTCCTTTACACACTTTTTGGGATACTACCAGAGGGTGAGGGAATAGTAGGATTATACAAAATAAAAAGGTCGATTCTTGTATTTGGAATCGACCTTTTGTATTTATTGAAGAAGTATCTATGGATGGTAGACGCTTTGTATTTTGTCTCAATTTTCTTTGGGAAGTGGATTGATCCTCTGTACTGAGGATGCCGGTATCCAACCTTCACTCTGATCAATGGTTTGTACTTTTATTAGGTTGTCTTTTGTTTCTAATATCTTGACTTTTGTTCCTTCGTGAATAATCATTTCTGTTTTCCCTTTATTGCCATTCTCTTTCGCCTCTACTTGTATGGCTTGTACGATTGCCATGCTATGATCGTTGTAGTGGCTGTATTGGTTCCAAGCCATGAGGTTTGAGATAATCATTAAGAAGAAGGCTGCTCCGGCCACATAAAAAGCTATTCTTCTCTTTTGCCTTGTTGTCCCAATAAAGAAGATGATAATTCCTCCCACAGTGATGATTGTAAAAACAATGGCAAGGGTAATACTCCAAGCCAATCCAAAGCATCCCGATATTTGATCGGAGATATAGCTTATGAAGGGTTGATTGGGCGTAAAGTCATCAATCGTTTTGCTATATGCAAGATTGAGATTGTTGATGATCTCTTTGTCTTTGGGGTCCAATCTTTTTGCTCTCTCAAGCATAAGGATTGCTTTGCCATACTGCTTAGCTTGCAATAAGGAGGTGCCAAGATTGAAATATAGGGCAGCTGACGGCTCAGAAGATTTGTCAAGGATTGTTTCAAAGACTCTGGCTGCTTCTGAGTATTCTCCATTGAAATAGTACTTCCTGGCTGTGGATTCGTCGGCATTGAGGTGTTCTGAATGTTTGTCTGACTGATCATTTGTATATTCGTCTTCGGCATTTTTATCCCCATCTTGATGCACAGATGTCTGTGGCATTGCCAATACCTTTGTCGAATCTTCTTGGCCTATAAGCAGTGCCGGAGTAAGGAGTATAAACAGAATGCTTATCGTAATCAAATATATTCTTCTCATAGCGTTGCTGTTTTTAGGTTTTCGATCTTGCTAATCAATTCTATTGCAATCTTATACAACTCTTCATTATACAGCTTTTGAGATGATTCGGGAGCATATCGTGCAAAGTCCAACTTATCCAAGAGATCTGTCACTTCATTTGTGGTTTCACTCGAATAGCCATAGGCAGACAGCCTTGATGCAATATTTTCACGGGTCAGTTCTCCTAAAGGTAATTTGAGCTTGTCACTAAAATATCCCCATATTGCATTGAGCATCTCATCGTAGAAAAGATTTTTGTTGGTTCCATTGATGATCTTTTCAGCTTTGGCAAGTCTTTTGTGGGCCACTTTGGCAGCCTTCTTAAACTTCATTCCGGTAACATCTGCAAGCTGTATTCGTCTGTTCTTAGTCAGGACAATGGTGGCATATCCGCCAAGGATAATGACAATGAGTAAAGACCAATACAATAGGCTAAATGCAAAGTCTGAACCGGTAAGTTCGGTTTTGCTGTTCCCCATTTTTTTGAGACCTGCAAGCTCTTTTTTGCTGTTTCTTCCACTACCAATCATAGACTTTCCACTTCCTTTTTGTACATCAAAATGGATAGGATCGGTACTGATGGTGCGGTAGCTTTTGCTGTCGGTATCGAAGTAGACTAATTCGATGGGAGGTATGGTTGCTTTGCCCACTTCATTGGGTACGGCATAGTATTCAATTGTTTTTACTCCGCTGGCACCCGATGGTGTTACATTGATGGATGATGTTGACTTAGGATCAAAAACATCAAAACTCTCCGGTAACTTAAGCTTTGGATTTGGGAGCAATTTGAGGTTGCCACTTCCTCCAATCTTAACCTTAATGGTCATAGACTCTCCGGTCTTAGGCTCTTTGGGGCTAATCTCAGCGGAGATGGAGTATTTCCCCACAGCTCCTGTAAATCCGGTCGGCTGGGGCTCTGGAAGCTCTTGTACATCAATAGTCTGAACCGGTGTGACAAGATGTTTGTCGAGATATACAGCAGAGCCTCTCGTTGTTTGTATAAAGATATCTTCAAATGGGTCTCCCGTGGATTTGAATTTTCGTCTTACGGCTATGTTGAGATCTACTGAAGCAGAAGGAACAGTCACCTTACCAGGAGTCTGAGGAAGAAGGACCCATTGTCGCAAGATCGCAGTTCGGTAAGGGCGTCCGCCTATATTTTCTAATTTGAAAGTTTGGTTAGAATCCAAATCGACCTCCTGTGCCACAAACCCATTGTAATCCGGAAACTTGACATCTTGTATTTGTTTTAGTCCGATATCGGGATCTACATACAGCTTAAATGTTGCTAATATTCCTTGTTGTTTGTAGACTTTAGTTTTACTCAAATTGAGTCTGACAAAGATATTTTTGTTTCCGACCGAGGGCAAACTCTCAGTCGATGTTTCGACATTTTGGTTGGAAGACCTTGATGAGGAAGAGTTGGCACCTTGTGATGACCCACTGCCGGAAGCTGTAATCTTCCATGGAGAGGTCTTTAGTACCTTCTTCCCGGTGTTGACAGAGGCTGATCCGATGGTGTAGGTCCCTTTTTTCTCGGCAAGAAGTATATATGTGATTGTACGTATACTTTGCGATTGCTGTTTGCCATTGCTAATTGTAATGTATGTGCTTTGATCTTGAGCTGTTCCAAGAACCTTCAGCCCATTGAATGAGGGGGCTGTAAATTGGTTCTGAGAGATATTTTTCAATTCAAAAGCTACTCTAAAAGGATTCCCTACCTCTACATTAGAAGGAGCCTCTATTCTGAAGCTTTGAGAGAAGGCTGTCATAGAGAAAAGGCTCCACAAGAATAGAAGCTGAAATATGATAAACTTATGTTTAGCCATTACCAGTTTTTGCTCTTTTGATTGTGATTCTTATTCTTATTCTTTTGTTTTTGGAATTGCTCGATGCGTTTACGAGTCTTTTCCTCGTCTTGTTTGAAGGCATCTAAGATATTTTCTGCACTCTGCTTGTCCAAGTTTTGCGGATTCTCTTTCTGATCTTGATCCTTATCTTGCTTTTGTTTGTTGTCTTGGTTTTGAGGCTTCTTATCTTGATCTTTTTGATCTTGCTTCTGATCTTTATTCTTATCGTTGTTCTTTTGATCTTTATTCTGCTGCTGTTGTTGCTGTTGCTGTTGAAGCAGTTTCTTGGCCAGTGTATAATTATATCTGGCCTTTTCATCTTGAGGCGCAAGTATTAAGGACTTTTTGTATGTGTCAACGGCTTTTTGATAATCTTTGAGTCTCATAAAGGTATTTCCCAAATTGAAGAAAGCGTCTGCACCTTGTTTGGGATCTATCTTTACATCATTGAGCAGTCTGCTGTATTCTTGGACAGCCTCTTTATACTTTTTTTGTTGATACAGAGAATTGCCAAGTCCATAATAAGCTGCTGACATTCCTTTGTCTTTCTTGATTGTTTCTTTGTAAAGTTTGCCTGCTTTGGCATAATCCTTATTGAGATATGCCTTATTGGCGTCACGCCCAATCCTTGTTGCTGACTGAGCTGAGGCAAAACCTATGCCCAAGAGACTGCTCAGCAGAATGGCAGAGCACTTGAATATTATTTTGTGAATCATCATCTGTCAAACAATTTGAATCTTGTGAAGAATGAGCTCTTCTTCAATTGTATAAACATTTCTATTAGTAGTAGTAACAAAGCCAGGCATAGCGGATAACCATATAGATTGTAATATGCTGCACCCGCTGCTGTACGGATATTTGCCTTGGGAAGCTTATCCAGTTTGTTTTTTATTGTCTTGACGAGTGCTGAGGCACTGTTTCCGGTGTAAAACTCACCACCTCCCGCTTGTGCGATAGAACGGCACAATTTTTCATTAAACTTAGTGATGACCGGTTGTCCGGACTCATCTTTTAGGATTTCCCCATTGGGCATCTCGATGGTTCCTCCGGAAGGACTTCCTATTCCGATCACATAGGTATGTGCTCCGGCTTTGAGAGCCTTCTTAGCAGCCTCTTCGGGGTTCCCCTCATGCTCTTCACCATCTGTTATGACGATGATGGCTTTCCCAATCATGTTATTGTTGCTAAACGAACCGGCAGCCAAATTGATAGACTTATCAATAGCTGTACCCTGGTTGGATATCATTTGAGGGTCAACTCCATCAAGCAATTCCTTTGCCGATAAGATATCTGTAGTGATCGGAATATGAATATAGGAGTTGCCCGCGAACACGATTAGTCCAACCTTATTGCCCGACAAGTCCTCAAATAGTCTGGATAAGATAAGTTTTGAGAAGTCAAGTCTATTTGGGCTAATGTCTTTGCAATACATCGAATTGGATATATCGAGGCAGATCATAACCTCATAACCTTTGTTGGTGTCGCTTCCGTCTCCCGGTTTGGCAACCTGAGGTCCGGCCAATGATACAATAAGCGAAGCATATGCAAGAATAAATGCCAAACTCTTCCAAATTCTTCTTTTGGTGGAAGACTCCGGCTTGAGATTTTTGAGAAGGGGTACTTCCGAAAATCTTCTTTCAGCCTTTCTTCTTTGTAAATATGACCAATAGGCTATAGCTCCCATCGGTATTACAAGAAGAAGCAAATATAGATATTGAGGAGATGCAAATGAAATCATAGCAAATATTCGTTGATATTATGGATTTGTACGAAGGAATGTATGCCTGAGTACAAATTCGATCATAAGAATCAGTAGCGCTGCGATCAACCATGGAAGATAAAGATCTTCATAGCTGGAGAAGTTTTTACTCACCACTTTACTTTTCTCAAGTTTGTCGATCGAGTCGTAGACCTTGTCCAAACTCTTGTTGTCTACAGCACGATAATAGTGTCCATCTGTAATTTTTGCGACAGCTTCAAGTGTTGGTTCGTCCAGGTCTACAGGGAGTTTTTGGATCCGTGTTCCAAAAGGTGTAGGCACAGGGTAGGGGGCCTCTCCCCTCGAACCAATCCCAATGGTATATATTCTGATTCCGAATGTTTTGGCCAAGTTTGCAGCCATGTTAGGGCTTATCTCACCGCTATTATTTACTCCGTCAGTAAGAAGGATGATCACCTTACTTTTTGCCTTACTGTCTTTTATTCGGTTGATAGCTGTAGCCAGTCCCATCCCGATAGCAGTCCCATCTTCAAGCATCCCGGGTTCAACATCCTTTATCCTATTGAGTAGAACCGTGTGGTCTGTAGTCATAGGACATAGGGTATAGCTTTCGGATGCAAATATGACGAATCCAATATTGTCATTTGGACGATTGTTGATAAACTTTTGCGCCACCTCTCTTGCCGCTTCTATACGATTGGGTTGGAGGTCCATCGCAAGCATGGATGTGGATATGTCCATTGCCATGACAATGTCTATACCTTCCACGGAGTCTTTTTTCCAAGAGTTGTGGTCTTGTGGTCTTGCAAGTGCAACAACAAGCAGCCCCAATACGATCATTCTCAATGCGAAGAGTAGGTGTCTAAGAGGCGCTTTGATACCTTTGGAGAGCCTCTTGAGCGGACTGATATTTGATACCTTGAGAGAAGGATTGAGTTTTCTGCCTTTGAAGATATACCAGGCAACAAATACCGGTATCAAAAGGAGCAGAAAGAGTAGATATGGATATGCAAAACTCATTGATTGTCCTCCTTTCTATTCACTCTGATGGAGCCATTGGAATAATCTGAATTGTGAGAGGATTGTTTGTTCCTGAGTCTCTCCATCTTTTCCTCGAAGCGTCTCTTTAGTTCGGCTTCAAGAGCATTGATTAGCTTAGTTTCAATCTCAATGGATCTTCTCTTGTCACTCTCTTGAAACACCCCTTTGGCATATTTTGCCATGTCTGCATCTGTTTGGATGCTGTCAAAATGGCCGATCTCTTCTATTTGATCCGGGAAAATATGCCTCATTGCTTGAGATAATTCTGAGGATACCATCTCCATGGCTTCGATAGAAGTGGTCTCGACAAGATAACATCTCAGAATGTCGATCAAATTGGAATAGAACACTTTATGATCGATATTACGGCCAATCATTAGTCTGAGATCTTCTAATTGCTTGGTCGCAATTTCATAAGGTGTGGGTTGATAGACCTCCTCTTTGATTGGAAGCTCTTTCTTTCGCTTTTTGATTCTTAGATAAATGAATATGCCGGCGACGACAAGAAGAACAAAAAGGATAATATAGGTTATCGGACTTTCGAAGATAATCGATAAAATGTCTTTGAATGTCAGATTGATGTTCCACGGAGTCTTAATCTCATTAATAGAGTCCGGTCTGCTGATGTCTACTTTAGGTTCGGTTACTTTGAGTGTAAAGGGACCTATGGAGGCTTTCTCCTCTCCAATCTGAGCATAAATCTTAGGGATGGTCAAAAGACAACTGTCCCAAGCTGTGATAATCATTTGAGCTGAGATCTCATAGTTGCCATCACCTAAGTTTACTGTATCTGTTGGATGGTAAGATACCACTGTATAGTCCTGCTGAGTGCTGTCAGCAGGGATTACGATGCGAGTGTCTTTGATATTGTGACATCTCACCTTCATATTAATTGCTGCCTGTTCACCAACTTTTATCTCTGTTCGGTCAATTTGCCCGGTAATGGCAATGTTTTGTCCGAATGCCTGTTGTGTAAGGTTTAGAGATAAGATAATGGCACAACAGAGAAATAAGATTCTTCTACGCATAAGAAATTCCTACGATCTTTTCTTAAATAATTGTACAAGAGCGGGGACATAGTCCTCTCCGGTATGCAGTTCCAAAAAGTCAACATTAAACTTTCCAAAAAGTTTCTTCCGACCTTCCAGCTGCTGTATATGGTAATCGCTGAATGCTTTTCTTACTGATGAACGGGATGTGTCGATCCATATGCTTTCACCACTTTCCATATCTTTCATCTGCACTAATCCCATTGACGGAAGCTCTTCATCGTGGCGGTCATATACCCTTATTGCTACGAGGTCATGCTTAGGTGCTACTACTGACAATGCTTTCTCAAATGATTGGACATCTGTTTCGAAGTCACTAATCAAAAATGCTGTACAACATTTTTTGATGACCTTTCGAAGAGTAGTCAGTGGAACGGCAATATCTGTGGCGGAAGATTGAGGCTTAAAGCCCAGAAGCTCGCGGATGATGTATAAGATGTGTTTACGACCACCTTTGGGTGGAATATACTTCTCCACCTTATCTGTAAATAAGATGGCTCCAATCTTATCATTATTTTGGATTGCAGATACTGCTATGGTGGCTGCAATCTCAGTGGCGAGCTGTTTCTTTGTTTCACTTTGAGTTCCGAAGTCCTGACTTCCACTCATGTCAATTAGCAACATAACGGTTAGTTGCCTTTCTTCTTCAAAAACTTTGACATGAGGGTGTGCATATCTGGCCGTCACATTCCAATCAATATCTCTGATGTCATCACCCAGAGCATATTCTCTTACTTCACTAAACGCCATACCTCTTCCTCTGAAAGCGGAATGATATTCTCCGGCAAAGACTTCGTTGGAGAGCCTTTTTGCCTTAATCTCAATCCGCTTTACTCGTTTGAGAAGCTCCAGTGTTTGATCTGTATCTTGTGACATAAGTTCATTGTTATATTGGGTCCTTTAATAAATCTTTGACCTGAGGAACAATCAATAAGGATTACTCTTGATTGTCATATTCGCTTTGATAAACTTTCAGAATGAAACTCTATGGAGTCGATATTGTCCTTTAGGGAACTTGTACGGCATTGATGATTTTGTCCACTACCATATCCGGAGTGATGCCTGCAGCTTCTGCTTCATAGCCGAGTCCGATACGATGTCTAAGTACATCATGTGCGATGGCTCTTATGTCTTCCGGGATGACATATCCTCTTCTTTGCAGTAGTGCATAAGCTCTTGCTGCAAGTGCAAGATTGATGCCGGCACGTGGAGATGCTCCAAAAGCAATCATTGGCTCAAGATCTGTAAGACCATATTCGGAAGGGAATCTTGTTGCAAAGATGATATCGACAATGTATTTCTCAATCTTTTCGTCGATGTATACAAGTTTAACGACTTCTCTAATCTTGTTGATATCTTCAATAGACACAACCGGTTCGACCTTTTGGGTCATTTGTCCCGATATGTTTGAACGGATAATCGCACCCTCTTCTTCTTTTTGAGGATAGGTAATTTCAACTTTCAACATAAAGCGGTCCACTTGTGCTTCCGGAAGTTGGTAAGTACCCTCTTGTTCAATTGGGTTTTGAGTAGCCATAACAAGGAATGGGTCTGGAAGTTTGTAGGTGGTTTCTCCGATTGTGACTTGTCTTTCTTGCATAGCTTCCAATAGAGCACTCTGTACCTTTGCCGGCGCTCTGTTGATCTCATCTGCCAATACAAAGTTTGAGAAGATAGGCCCTTGCTTTACCGAAAATTCCTCCCTCTTCTGACTATACATCATTGTTCCAATTACGTCAGCGGGCAATAGGTCCGGAGTAAATTGAATTCGTTTGTATTCAGCTTTTATAAGGGAAGCCAAAGTTTTGATGGCTAATGTTTTTGCAAGTCCCGGAACCCCTTCCAATAGAATGTGTCCGTCAGAAAATAGACCTATTAGCAGTGCATCTACAAGATGCTTCTGTCCAACTATTTTTGTCTGCATACCTTGACGCAATGCATCTACTACATGGCTATGCTCTTGGATCTGAGCTGTAAGAGCTGTGATATCAGGAGTTGAATTCATAATGATCTTTTTTTGCTTTCTTATTTGTTATATAAATGCTTAGCTAAAAGCTTAATTATCTATCGTTTGAATGCTTAACGTATTGGGAGACTCTTTTAGGAATCAATATCTTGGTTCCGGCCTGCACATTATCCGGATCGGAAATGCGATTGATGTTGGCTTGGTAGATATATTTCCAAAAGCTTTTATCTCCATATTCTTTTAAGGCAATACTTCTGAGATTGTCTCCGGACTGAATTGTAATCCATTTGTCTCCATTGTTTATATCTGTTTTTGTGGAGCTGGAGGGACTTGAACCCTTAGCTTTGTCCTGTTGAACAAGCGGCTTATTCTCTTTGACCATTTCCTTATTGATCTCTCTGAGATTAGCGTTGTCCTCAATTGAATCAATGGGTTTTATAGAAACAGAATCCGATTTGATTGCGCTGCTATCCAAAACAGTTGTTGTATTGCTTTTTATAATCTGTGTATCTTGAACTTTTGCAGGGCCTGAAGTTGTAGGTTGCAAAGCGATAAAAATGATACTTAATATAGCAATAATTACAAATAGTCCTATCAAAAGAGCCTTCCACGGAGACGCTTCTCCGTAATTAGTTTCCCGGTCAGAAGTGGCATGAGTTGTAATATTTGGCTTCTCTTCCTCTTGGGCCTCCATTACTACAGACGCTTGAGTATGGGGAAATCTATCATTCGAATCAAAAGAGTTTTCATTTTCTTCTTCTGTTGTAGTCCCTTCTTCCGTTGTCGAATCAATCTCCTTAGATGAATTGTCGTCCGGTATAGGAGCATCCTCAATGACACTATGACCAATCGGCTGAGACTCCTCTTCTTCGTCAGAAGATGCTTGCGTAGAGTTTGTATCTTCAGACAGTATATCCGGTTCTTCCGGACTTAATTGAATGACAGATGTGTTGTCTATAGCCTCTTCAATAGTGGATACTTCTATATATTTTGTGTCATCAAAAGCTTTTCCCGGATTTACTTCAACGATAGGAAAATCCACAAAGGCATAGTTGAGCGATGTTTGTAGATTGCCTTTGGGGGTGAAGATTATCGAGTCGTCTTTTGGCGTAAATGTCCCGAAGTCCTTCCACTCAACCGGGTTCCCTTTTCGAAGGTCTTCCTTGAGAAGTTGTATGATTGCCTGCCACCAGTCAAATGAGTTTTGTATGGTAATATCTGTTTCTTGGCTGATTGCTTCAATGATGATTTGCTGCGGAGTAACCTTATGAGACGGGGTTTTTGTGAGCCTTAGTATTACCCTCGGAGGCAGTAGATATTGAGTATCCGGAAGGACTGCAACAAATTCTTTTTCTACGTTTGATTCCCAATATCCAAGGTCTGAAAATTCTACAGACTCTTTCCGTGTCAATCGGGTAAGCAATTGTCTTGATAGAGCGGCAAAGAGTTTCTCTACAGATTGAGACTCCAAATTGCTTCTTTCGGCAATTTTAGCCACCCATAATTCATGTTGCAAGCTATTCCTTTCCACTTTGGTCAAAAAGATGATAGTTTAGACTCCTTATTGTTTGTATCGCAGTTTTCTGATGCACGAAGCTATAATATTATCTGTTGTCAAGGTATATACTACCACATTGGAGAGCTCTATGAGGTCAAACAATTTCTCCAAACAATTCAAATGGGGTAGCAGAGGTGATCTTTACGTTGTAGAAAGAGCCTACCTCAAGATTCTTATCTACCTTTTCTATCAAGACCTCAGGGTCAACATCCGGAGAGTCAAATTCGGTCCTTCCTACATATCCGTCAGCCTCTTTTCTGTCAATGATAACTTTAAAGACTTTGCCGATTTTGTCCTCTTGTATGTCAAGAGAGATCTCTTCTTGAAGATTCATCAGACGATTCATTCGATTGGCCTTTACATCTTGAGGTACATCATCTTGGTAGTGTATACCGGAATATGTATCCTCCTCATGTGAGTAGCTGAAGGCTCCCATACGTTCGAATTTCATATCCTTGACAAATTGCATAAGCTCTTCGAAGTCTGCTTCAGTTTCTCCCGGATGCCCCACCATCAATGTTGTGCGAAGATGTATGCCAGGTACCTCTTTCCTTATCTCTTTCAGTAGATCGATGGTCTCTTTTGCCGTTATTTGCCTTCTCATCAGGGTGAGCATATGGTCACTAATATGTTGCAAAGCTATATCCAGATATTTACAGACTTTGGGCTGTTCCCTCATTACTCTCAAAAGGTCTTTTGGAAAGTGGTTGGGGTAGGCGTAGTGCAATCGAATCCATTCAATCCCCTCTATTTTACACAAGTCTTCGACAAGTTGAGGAAGAAGATTGATGTGCTCCGGCAGATCTAAACCATAATAGGTGAGATCTTGAGCAATCAATTGTATCTCCTTGATGCCGGAGTTGGCCAATTCGGAAGCCTCTTTGAGAATTTCTTCCGGCATGCGACTTTTGTATTTGCCGGTTATAAGAGGAATGGCGCAATATGAACATGTACGATCGCAACCTTCTGCTATCTTAAGGTAAGCATAATGCTTTGGAGTGCTTAGAATGCGTTTGTAGAAATCGGTGTTGTTTTGTGCTTTCCCCAAATCTTCTAAGAGTCGGGTCCAGTCAAATTTTCCATAGAATGCGTCCACTTCAGGAATCTCTTCTCTGAGCTCTTCTCTGTAGCGTTCGCTAAGACATCCCATGACAAAGAGTTTGCCTATGCGATGCTGTTTTTTCATTTCGACAAGTGCCAATATTGTATTGATGGATTCTTCCTTGGCATCACCAATAAAACCACATGTATTTACAACAACAATCTCTCCATCGACTTTGTGAGCATCATGCTCCACGCGGTAGCCGTATGAAGAGAACAGTTGCATAAGGCGCTCCGAATCAACGAGGTTTTTGGAGCAGCCTAATGTTATGACATCTACTTTGCCTTTTTTCATTCGCCAAAGAGTGAATTAACAAATTCTTGTTTCCTAAAGATCTGCAAGTCATCGATACCTTCACCAAGACCAATGTACTTGACCGGTATCTTAAATTGATCTGAAATGCCTATCACTACACCACCTTTGGCAGTGCCATCAAGTTTGGTGACAGCAAGTGCATTGACTTCGGTAGCCTTACTAAATTGCTTCGCCTGTTCGTATGCATTTTGTCCGGTAGAGCCGTCAAGAACAAGAAGTATCTCTTGGGGAACATCATCGACCACTTTCTGCATTACGCGTTTTATTTTGCTTAGCTCATTCATTAGACCAACTTTGTTGTGTAGTCTTCCTGCTGTATCAATAATAACTACATCAGCCTTCTCTGCAACAGCCTTGCTGACAGTATCAAAGGCTACGGAAGCAGGATCTGATCCCATTTGTTGTTTTACCACGGGTACGCCGACACGTTCGCCCCATATCTCAAGTTGTTCGATGGCGGCAGCTCTAAATGTATCTGCTGCGCCCAAGATGACCTTCTTGCCTTGAGCTTTGAATTGATGTGCGAGTTTGCCGATGGTGGTTGTTTTTCCTACGCCATTGACTCCCACTACCATAATGACATATGGCTTGTCGCTATGAGGAAGATCAAATGATTCTCCATCTTTCGTGCCGCTTTCGCTAAGCAGTTGAGCAATCTCACTTCGGAGAATGCCTCTAAGTTCGCTTGTAGAAGTGTATTTGTCTTTTGCTACACGCTCTTCAATTCTTTTGATGATTTTTAGGGTTGTGTCTACTCCGACATCTGAAGTAATGAGTACGTCTTCGAGATTATCAAGCACTTCATCATCTACTGTGCTCTTACCCATGATGGCCCTTCCGATTTTGCTAAAGACGGATGTTTTCGTCTTTTCGAGGCCTTCGTCTAATGTTTCCTTTTTTTTCTTGTTAAATAAACCAAACAGTCCCATATTTTTGATGAATTGTGCTGATTACTATAGAGTTAAATTTGTGTAGTCTTTGCATTCAACAGCTATTTGCCTGCTTAAGACCTGTATATATGCATACAACAGTCGGACCAAATGATGTAAAACACACCTATTGTCAAATAAGGAGATAGAATATATCAATCTTATTGACACAAAGATACGATGAGTCAAGTGAATATCACCTATTTCAATAAACTTCTTACGAATGACTAAGAAGAGCTTTCTAACATTGCTTTAGTTAGTCCATTCTGTTTTTGTAGTCTTCGTATTCATATTTTTTGAGAAGAATTGCTTCTTTCTCCTTATTAATAAGGTATATAGAGGGGTGTTTCACTCCGTTAAACATCGTGGTTTTGACGGTTGTGTAGTGCAACATATCTTCAAAGATAATGGTGTCGCCAATCTGGAGAGGTTGGTCAAAGCTCCAATCGCCAATAAAGTCTCCTGCAAGGCAGCTGCACCCTCCTAAACGGTATGTCGGCTTATCTTCGATGGGGTCTTGATAGGCTCCTCTTACCACAGGTTTGTAAGGCATTTCAAGGCAGTCGGGCATATGGCACGTAAATGAAACATCGAGGATAGCGGTCTTGATCCCTTTATTTTCTACTATGTCAAGAATGGTAGACTTGAGATAACCTGTTTGCCATCCGAATGCAGATCCGGGCTCGAGGATAATTTTAAGGTTTGGATACTTTTTTCGGAATTCCTTTAATGTTAGAATCAGTAAATCAATATCATAACCTTCTCTTGTCATGAGGTGTCCTCCACCCAAGTTGAGCCATTTGAGAGAGGAAAGGTATTTGCCAAAGTTATTCTCGATAGCTTCTAATTGTTTTTTTAGGTGTGCGCTACCGCTTTCACAAAGCACATGGCAATGAAACCCTTCAATTCCTTTTGGAAGTTCATCGGGGAGGTCTTGAGCCATAACCCCAAATCTTGAGCCCGGAGAGCAGGGATTGTACAAAGCTGTCTCAACGGGAGAGTATTCCGGATTGATGCGGAGACCAAAGCTGACTTTGTGATCCAACCCTTCTGCCATCTTACAGTGTCCATCTTTATCAATAAAATGATTAAATTGACTTAGACTATTGAACGTCAGATGACTACTGTATTTTAGAATCTCTTGCATGTCTTCATCTCTGTAGACCGGACTGAAGGTGTGAGCAAGGTTTTTCATCTCTTCAAAAGCCATTCGAGCCTCCCATAACGAGCTGGCTGTACTATATGCTACATATTTGCGAATGATGGGGAAGGTCTTCCAAAGAGAATATGCTTTGAAGGCCAAGATTATTTCTGCTCCCGAGCGATCGCTAACCTCTTTGATAAGAGCTAAATTGCCCTCCAACTTAGATTGATCTAAGACGTATGCAGGTGATTCTATTTTTATCATCTTATTGTGAGTTATTACTTTTACAAAGATAACAAGCTTCTAATAAACCCAAATAGATTGTAATAGCTTCTCTTAAAGTACCAAATGATCTGTGATATTCGGAGATAAACATCATTGATATAAAAAAGACAAAGGGAATATCCTTATGAAAGAATGTTCCCTTTGTCCATCTGTTGTAAAATTGTTTTTACTTGATTGCGGTGGTTAATTTGGTGGTTTGTCTAACCTTGATATTCATACCGTCTTTTTCTGTTTGACCTTCAGCTTTTGATTCTGATTTTAACATCAATCCTGTGTTTCGATCTACATAGAATGTATAGGTCCCGTTCATCAGCAGGTCTAACCCTTCTATATCTGTGTTTAGCTTGATTGTCGCATCAATGATGTACATATCAGAGGTAACGTCTTTGAGTGTAAAGGTCATATCGTTGGAGAATTTAATTGCTTTATCCTCCTGGTTGAAGCGAATCTTAAAATCTTTTGATGGAAACTTCCAAGACTCTCCCACAGCTACTGGTTTGCCAGGATACATATTGTTGCCAAAATCGATGTCGGAAGCTACCTTGTCAATAGAGATGTTGTTGTTTGCAGCCTCTTTGAGTTTATTGAAATACTCAGTAAAATCCGGAGCCTTTACGATTCGTCCATCTTGCGTCATTTCAAAGACTAATGGTATTTTGATGGTGGCTTTGAGTATTTTGTTCTGATCGTTAAGTTCATCCTCAGAAGAGATCTTTACTATACCTGCTCCCATTTGACTCATATCTTGTGTCATTTCTGCTTTTAGAGTGGTATAAGTGACCTTGTAATCGCCATTTTTGAGCGGGATATAGTTGATAGATGTAACCATGTCATTCTTCATGGGAAGCTGTATATTTTGCCCCATGCCGTTAATGTCAAGAGTGCTTTCTGACTTCGTAGTCATGGTCAAAGTCGTCTCCTTCTTAAGATTGACTTTGATGTCATACTTTTTTTGTGCAAATGCAGATGAAGCAAAGGCAAGCAATGCTAATGTGCAGATTGTTGTTTTGAGTTTCATAGATTGTGTATTTGTTAGTAAATTGTAAAATATCTTCCTTGCTTTGTCTGAAAAAAAGTTCGAGCCATATAAAAAGACTTTTATGCTATTCAAATGTAGTAATAAATTATTATTGCTATGTGATATTGATAAAGATTAAGTTTGTACAATTAATAATAAAAAAGAGGTTGGACGACACATCCAACCTCTTTTCTTTGTACGCGGAATGAGACTTGAACTCATACGCCAGAAATAGGCACTACCCCCTCAAAGTAGCGTGTCTACCAATTCCACCACCCGCGCATTATATGTGTTTTCTCGTCAAGTTAGGTTCACGACTTAGGTTGTGCCCGGGACAGGGATCGAACCTGCACGTCGCAAAACACCCGCACCTGAAACGAGCGCGTCTACCAATTCCGCCACCCGGGCATAATTGGAGCGGAAAACGGGACTCGAACCCGCGACCCCAACCTTGGCAAGGTTGTGCTCTACCAACTGAGCTATTTCCGCTTATTGCGTTGCAAAGATAGTTACAATTTTTATTTCACCAAATATTTTATCTCAAAAAATCTGCTTTCTAATATTGCTATATCCTTTATTCGTCTTTTAATTGATTGTCTGTCAAAATAATAGTGTATAGACTACTTTCGTTGCTGAAATGAACTGTTATTGCGAAAGAGCACCTTTTTATCTACCTCAGTCATCAATCAAGAACATAATAACTATGGAGATAAGTATATTACTTACCATTCTTTTGATGATGATTTCGTTTGGTGGATCATTCTGCCAAGAGGGTAAGATATGTTTTGTCATTGAGAATCAAATCAATGACTTGGTAACTATCAACCATAATCTCAAGAATACGCTCTTTCGATGCGCTGTGAAGTCCGTCTTTAGAATGCTTTATTTGTTAAAATATTTGTGGTCAAAAAACTACTCAAACCACACTCATTCCACTTCACAATGATAAAATAAATAGAGGGCGCAACAAACTGCTGCACCCTCTTAATATAATCTTTGATTATGAGATTAGTTTTCCGGAGCGAACATAGGGTCCCAAGGTGGAAGCATAGTTGGCTTCGTATTGAGAATTTTTAGAACCTTGTCACTTACATATTTTTTATTGACAACAATTCTGAAAGTGTATGCGTCAAACCATTGGTCGGTCATAATTAGGTGACCATGGAATCCGTTGCTTGCTCCCCAGCTGTTTTCTACCATCCACTTGTCGGGTTTGCCGTTTTTGTCCAAGTTGACAGCAACCAATGTCATTGCGTGGCTTGATCCGCTATCGTAAGTTTCGATGCGTTCTTTTTTGTTCATGTCAAACTTAAATCCAAGCAACGAATTGTAGTCAAAGTTATTTAGGTCAAGAGAACCGGTCTTTCTGTCAAATTCTTTTCCCACATCGCAACTGTAATAAATCATTGTGCTGTCCTTGAGTGACGCAATGGCCATCTCCTTTAGCTCCTCGATAGGTACATTGACATATGTCCAGTTGGCTCCGTCATAGCTATGGCGGTCATATTCGATTGAATAAAGCTTTCCGTATGGGCGACTTGGGTCGTTCATAATCATGACAAAGTCGTTGCGTAGATCTTGACCAACAAACTTTTTGTAGAAACTTTGTGGTGTGTAAGTCTCTGTTGAGATTACTTTACCTTGTGCATCCTTAAGTGTGTATTCAAATTCTGTTGGAGGTACTCCAAGGTTCATAGCCAATACTTTGTAAATCTCTTTGAGGTAATCGAGCTTTTGAGCTTCCAAAGCTGCTTTCTTTGCACCTTTTGCAGCAGCTTCTCTCATTCTTATACCTCCTTGTCTCAAGATTTTTGCAATGATTGAGCTCATTGTCCTTGTATTGTTGCTATTGACTGTTTCCGGCATTACAGAAGAGGGTACAAGACCATATTTAAGGATGTTCTCGGAAATTCCAGTAAACTGTCCTCCATCGCTGATTGGATGTTGGAATAGCCATGCCACTGTTGGATCGTCAATTTTTTTGTCTCTTGTATCTATTATTGCCTGCAAGAAAAGGTTTGACTTTTCGAGTTGGTCATAAAAGAATGAATAGTTTTGAGAGAAGAAAAACTCTCCTAATCCATATTGTGCGATGATTGGCGAACGCATAACGTTGAGCCCGGTGAATAACCAGCATCTACCACTTGACTTTTGGTCACTGATACCTTTTGAGTTTACTCTGTATGTAAACTGTTCGTCGAATTTTGTGTGGTTGTCTGAGTTTTCCACAAGAGAGCTCATGCCATTAGCCATTACAGCGTTTCGAAGAGCTTTGTCTTGAGGATTGGTGCCATAAGAAGCACGAATCTCTTTTAGCATTTTGGGCGTAATGCCACCATCTTTTTGAGCAAAGGCTGAGTTGGCACTTGATAGCGCCATAGCCAAGCCTACTACTAAGATTAACTTTTTGTTCATACCAATTATTTATAAATACTATTTAATAACAGCTACTCCTATTTTCGTTGACTTCTTTTGTTCTGGAGCATATATCAAGATTTGATAGACCCCGGAGGCCACTCGTTCTCCATTGCTGTATCTTGCGGGCCATATCACATGGTCATCTACAGAGGTCGTTTCGAAGACTATTTGTCCTGAAGAGTCAATGATTTTGATTTCACAACCGATGTTTAGTCCGGCTATTGTAACCTTATCCGGATTGTCGGGTCTTAATGGATTGGGGTAGGCATATACATTGCTCAGGCTCTCTTTGGTTGCTTCGGCACTTCCCGTTTCGAGAGCCATAAGTCCTATATCTGTATATACATATAACCTGCCATTAAGTTCATCGAGAGCAATGGAGTTGATATTGTTGGATAAAATGGGGCTGTTGTCTACTGTGTAGTGTCTAAGCAGTTTTGTACAATCATCATTCATGAGGTATAGACCTTCTCCGGATGTGGCAATCCATTTATTATTAAGTCGGTCTACCTGAATACCATTGATTTGAATGTTGTCAAGGATATAAAAGAGATTGGGCTCTTCTCCTCCTACGGGTCTGGAAGCCAAAGGTATTTGCTTATAAGCAGAAGAGGCCCCCGCAACAACTGACAGCCCATTTTCCGATCCCAACCACATCACTCCGTTTTTGTCGAGAGCCATTGTCTTGAATCTTTTTTGTGGGATCAGTTTGCCACTTCTATCGGAGAATCCGTTGATATAGTTGCATTGTGCATTTGCAGGAGAAGCCAGAGCCGTCTTAGAGGCATCGAAAACATAAAGTCCGGTAGAAGCGTGGTTGATAGAGAGCCAAGTTGTACCATTTGGCATTCTTAACATCTGAATATATGAGTTGTCATCGCTCATGCAAGGGTAATTAACCTTTGTCCATTCTCCATTGGTTTTGAGTACCAAGATATTGGATCCGGGGACATCACACTCAGCAATCCACAGGTTTCCCTCCGAATCAAAAGCTGTCGGTCCCACGCGACAATATCCTTTGCCATTGTTTTGAGCAGTCCCGAGAGCACTGTTGTCCTGGTCGTATATTTTGTAAAGTTTGTTGCTCCTAAACTCGACCAATCCCCAACCGTGTGTGCTTACAAAGAAATGTTCTGAGTCTTTGGGGTCTACTGTAATAAAACTGGCGTCATAGATGTTGCCAACCTCTTTTTGGGTGATATGACTCCATTCCCTGCCATTGAAGATTTTTACCTCAAAAGGTTTGTCGAGCCTATTGACATCAAAACCTCCCGATACGGCATATAGCTTACCGTGGGAAGATATCATATTGAAGAATTGATTGTCCCTTGGAAATGACTTGTCGTTGAGCTTAAATGTCTTAAAATCGAGATTGTCTTTGGCAAGATCCATTCGTCCGATCCCATTTTCGGCGTATGCACCCCATACAATTTGCTCGGAGGTGTTGCTACTGACGTGTAACGGCCAACGGGCATCTATTTTTCTAATCTCGTCCGACTGAGGTTTTAGTATATACATGTCAGTTTCGGCAAGAGCAAAGTATCCATTGGGAGAATAGTCTATGTCTGTTACTTTCTTCCCTGTCGTTTCGTAAGAACATACAATCTCTTTGTTCCCTCCTTTGAGAGGGTACTTTATAAGCGATCCATTGTTGTAGCCAACGACCGGATTTCCTCCTGAGATGGCAAGTTTGTCCGCTTTTAAGCTCTCTTCAAATTGGATGTCAATCTCATGCCAATAGTATGGGTCTTGTAGATTGTTTTTTTCGTCCCCTTCAAGAATCTGATTATTTGTAAGAGCCCAGAGCTTACCATCTTTGGTAACTGCCATATCGGAAACCTCTTTCCCCTGAAAGTAGCTTGCAATGACAAGTTGAGAACTTTCATCAATCACAGAGATGCCAAAACCTCCGGCAAGATAAATCTTACCATTACCAAAAATAATGCGCTTGATCTCTTTCGATTTAAGTCGAGAATTGTCTCTTATTGCAGTCAGATTGCCAATCTTGTCGGCTGTCAAGAAGTCTATGTTTCCGTCCTTATAATATATAAGGAGCAGATCAAAGTTTGGATCATAAGCGATTTTAGAGATATTGACTTCGCTCATGCCATTTGCACGATCGTAAAATCTAACATCTTCCGGATCCTTCTTTGAAATCGAATACATCGCTCCGTCAGCAACAGCAAATACTTGGCTTTTGGAGTCGGCCACATCTGTTATCTTGCCATATGAGAGCATTGTGGTCCAACTTTTTATCTCTTGACCCAATAATCCGTAAGCGATTGTTGTCAAAAAAGATAGGAGTAAGATGGTTCGTCTGAGTGTCATGTTTTATACTTTAAAATATTTAGCAAGCTTTGCCACTGCTCGTCCCCTATGGCTAATCTTGTTTTTCTCTTCTTCGGACATTTGTGCAAAGGTCACATCATATCCTTGGGGCTTAAAAATTGGGTCGTAGCCAAACCCGTTTGATCCAACTTCCTCGGTTGTTATCTCTCCTTCAACTTCGCCCTCGAAAAGGTGCTCTCCATCTTGATCAATAAGGGCAATGACAGTCCTAAATCGAGCTTTCCTTGGAGTCGGTTCATCTTGTAGGGCTTTGAGAAGTTTCTTCCTGTTATCTTCGGGGCTGCAATGTTCACCGGCATATCTTGCTGAGTAGACTCCCGGTGCTCCGTCCAAGATCTCTACTTCCAAACCGGTGTCATCCGCAAAGCAAAATACATGATATTTGTTATAAATGTATCTTGCCTTGATAAGGGCATTGCCCTCCAATGTGTCCGCTGTTTCCGGAATATCGTCATGACAACCCAATTCGTCCAGCGATCTGACGATGTACTTTCCTTTTAGTATGTCTCTTACCTCCTGAAGTTTGTGAAGGTTGTTGGTGGCAAAAACTATATTATCCATACATTTATATCTAAATTTGCGGGGTTATTATTGTGCTGAGGTTTTCTTCAAACGGAAAATCTTTCCCCGATATTATATCCCAGCTGTTTTACAAAAGTAATTTTAATATGAACACCTTACAAGCAGAAGCTTATTGTCTTTCTTTGCCCGGGGCAACAGAAGATATGCCTTTTGGTGATGATGTCGTTACTTTCAGGGTTGCCAATAAGATTTTTGCCTTTATGTTCCTTGGTCATCAGCCTCAAAGATTGGCATTGAAATGTGACCCCGAGAGAGCTATACAATTGAGAGCCAAATATGACGCGATTGAGGCAGCTTATCATTTGAATAAAAAGCATTGGAATCAGTTGGAGATCGCCAATTTGCCAAGCAAGTTAATTGAGGATTTAATCGTACATTCGTACAATCTTGTGTTGGACAAATTGCCAAAAATTATTCGAAACGAGATTTTATCAAACAAAGATCAAGATGCATAGACTAATCAAATTTGATTCATTGCCAAGTACCAATACGTATGTTGCCGGAAAGTTGGCTGAAGGGGTTGCTATCGAATCTCCTACGACGGTGGTTGCAAAGGAGCAGCCCTCCGGACGTGGGCAGAAGGGCAATACATGGTTTACACCGCCTAAATGCAATATCACTCTGACAACCTATTTTAGGCCTCATGAGCTTCATCCCGAAGATCAGTTTTCTATTTGCGAATTGGCAGCACTATGCTCTGTCTACTTATTGCGAGATTGGGTACCGGAAGTGGGTAAACTAAAGTTGAAGTGGCCGAATGATATTTATTATGGGGATTGCAAATTAGGAGGTATTCTCATTGAGCATTCTGTTACCGGTCCTTATATCGATCACACCCTTATAGGCATAGGTATCAATATCAATGAGCAGATCTTCCCTTCAGATCTTCCCAATCCTATCTCGTTGAGGATGTTAACCGGGGAAACTTATTGTATAGATGACCTGATCGCACAATATATGACTATGTTTGATAATCTTTCCAAGTTGCTAAATTCTCACAATGGAAGAGATCAACTTCATCAAGAATACCTGATGCTTCTTTATCGCAAAAATGAGGTTCATCGTTTTGTTAGTGAAGCGGTAGAATTTGAGGGGGAGATTGTGGATGTATTACCCGGTGGGCTTCTTTGCCTTAGGCATTCTACCGGAGCAGTGAAGGAGTATGCTTTTAAGGAGATCTCTTTTGTTATCTAATGTTTAGATTGCAAAAAGCTCTAATGATATTTGGGTTTAACATTCAGCATAACAACTTTCGAATATGTCTTTATCCTTTTCTTCAGATCTAAAGAGGCGTACTCTCTTGTCTCGTGGCTATCTGTTGACAATTCTATTTCTTCTCATAGCCGGATTGTGCATGAAGTGGGGCTTTGATTACTTCAATGTATTTGATTATGGCAATGATTGGTGGAATACATATTACAATCCATTGCATCGTCAAGTCATAAGAATAATCTTCCTCCTATTTCCGCTTATTTGGGCTGTCTTCTTTTTGAAGCCTGCCCTTGTAGGCAAAACTCCGTTGTTGAGAAGGTTTATCCCCCTTGTCGCAGGTGTGTCTTGCTATTATTGGCTGTATAGCCCAATGTGTATATTCTGGGGAATTGCTTTGATTGGTGTTTTAGTCGTGTCGGACTATTGTGTGAG
This sequence comes from Falsiporphyromonas endometrii, assembly GCF_042654485.1. Lineage (NCBI taxonomy): Bacteria > Pseudomonadati > Bacteroidota > Bacteroidia > Bacteroidales > Porphyromonadaceae > Falsiporphyromonas > Falsiporphyromonas endometrii. The sequence goes on from NZ_JBHSGO010000203.1 coordinate 22,131, forward strand.
GAGACATCCGCTCGGTCGTGTATCATGGATCATTGTAGCATTGTTTATTTATGCCTCTGCTCAGTTTGTAGGGGTACTCAATGGCTTTTGGACCGGTGCTCTTGCAAGTGCTCAAAACAGAATGATGTTTTTTGCACTTCCTCTCTTTGCATTGCTGTATAAGCCGAGTGAGTCTGAAGTGAGACTCTTTTTGATGATCTTATTTCGACTCTTTATGCTCTTTATGGCTTTTGCCATGGTCAACTATTTTTTCTACACTTCATTGTTGCATGAGAGTGTCTTCTCATGCTTGACGCTTAATAAGAATTATTTTACAACTCTGTCTATACCATATGCGGGACATGATATTTTGTTCGGATTTATAGGTACAACTTTCCATCCCACATTCTCAGCCTGCTTTTTCTTAATTATCTTTCTAACTAATCTTTGGGGAAGAACTTCTGCTGATGAGGGAGCGACAAAAGAGGAACTTGTTGCATATTATTTGCTGCTTGGAGGATTTATCATAATCACGCAATCTCGTTATGGTATGTTGGCGTTTGGAGCTATGTCTCTATGTTTGTTTGCGGAGCGTTTGTTGCCATTGTTTATGAGATGCAATATTACATTGAGAAGAACTCCGTTGGTAGTGGCAACCATAGCTCTGTTGCCTATTGTGTTTTTTGCTTTTAGACAGAAACTGTTTTTCAATGATCCGGCCCGTATACAGATGATAGATCATTGGTGCGATCTTTTTCCCAAGAGATGGCTTTTGGGATGGGGAACCGGTAGTGAAAGCTTTCTCATAGGGGCTACACACTGTCACAACGGGTTTCTTTCGATGATGTTTACGCATGGGGTTGTAGGTCTCTTTATCCTGCTTGTCTTAGTTTTGGTGTGGAGTTATGAAGCTTATCGAACCAAAAATGCAATCCTTACCTCTACGGGCCTGTTTGTTGGTTTCCTAATGCTTGTGGATGCACCTCTCAATGTCTCTTATGGAGTAAGTATGTTGTCAATTCTTTTGATTTTTCAGGCAGGAGCTCCTCGTATAACTTCTCCACTCATAAAGTGAGACTAAGAATGAAGCGAAAAACAAAGGGGCTGCGTCTTCAAATGATATGAACCCCAAAAGTTAGACTCAAAACTTTTGGGGTTTATTTATGGAATCAAACAAAAAGAAAAGACGAAAGCATAGTTATTATGATCGTCTCCGTTACATGCATATGTTGGAGGAAGGA
>NZ_JBHSGO010000204.1:0-23440 GCF_042654485.1 Falsiporphyromonas endometrii
CAGACAATTCGAAATAATTTCTTTAATTTGTACTTGTGTAAGGTTCATGCTTTTTATCGTTTTTTAGTTTGTAATTTCAAAGATAATAGTCTTGGGTCTTACACACTTTTTTGGGACAGTATCAAGAGAAGTCTCATCTCTATAGATCTGTCAGAACATAAAAAAAGGCCATCGCATAAGCGACAGCCTTTTTTGTTGGGATATGATATGAGCATTACTTTTTATCAGCGAATGCCTTATCCATCTTCTTCATCTTCGCATCGGAAGGAAGAGATGTTAGGAGTTTATTTTCTTTTTGAACTTTGTCATAATCATCTTTCTGCATTACAACAAGTCTGTCATATCTTCTCAAACTTGTACCGGCAGGTATGAGATGACCACAGATCACATTTTCTTTAAGACCTTCAAGGTTATCTACCTTACCATTGATAGCAGCTTCGTTGAGCACCTTGGTTGTTTCCTGGAAGGAAGCCGCACTCATAAAGCTTGAAGTCTGCAAAGCCGCACGTGTAATACCTTGCAAGATCTGACTTGCTGTAGCCGGCTTAGCATCTCTTACTTCTACGAGCTTAAGGTCCTTTCTTCTCAACTGAGAGTTTTCGTCACGAAGTTTGCGAAGCGTAACAATCTGACCCGGCTTGAGGTTTTCAGAATCACCTGCATCCTCAACGACCTTCTTATCCCAGATACGCATATTCTCCTCTTGAACCTCCAGCTTGTCTACAATCTGCTGCTCAAGGAAGATAGTATCACCCGGATCATCGATCTGCACCTTACGCATCATCTGTCGAACGATTACCTCAAAGTGCTTGTCATTGATCTTCACACCTTGCAGACGATATACGTCCTGCACCTCATTGACAATGTATTCTTGTACAGCTGTCGGCCCCTTGATAGCAAGGATATCTGCCGGAGTAATGGCACCATCCGAAAGTGGTGTACCTGCACGTACAAAGTCATTCTCCTGTACAAGGATCTGCTTAGATAGTGGCACAAGGTAAATCTTCTTGTCTCCAAGTTTGGATGTAATGGTGATCTCTCGATTACCACGTTTGATACGACCGAATGAAACTTCACCATCGATCTCAGCTACTACAGCCGGATTGCTCGGGTTACGTGCCTCAAACAATTCAGTAACACGTGGAAGACCACCGGTAATGTCACCGGCTTTACCAATTGCTCTTGGGATCTTAGCAAGGATCTCACCTTGCTTGATTTCAGAACCCGGATCTTTTACGATATGGGCACCAAGCGGCAAGTTATAGTTTCTAACCGGATTACCATCCTTGTCGATAACAGCCACAGAAGGAGCCTTTGTCTTATCTTTTGACTCAATGATAATCTTCTCGCGGAGACCGGTAGCTTCGTCAGCATCTACTTTGTAAGTCAAGTTCTCCTCAAAGTTGTCAAACTCAAGCTTACCATCAACTTCAGACACAATGACAGCATTAAATGGGTCCCATTCGAAGATTACATCACCCTTCTTAACTTCTTCTCCGGGCTGGCGATACAATTTGGCACCATAAGGCACGTTGTGAGTTGCCAACTGGATACCTGTATTTGGATCGTGGAACTTCAATTCGGTCATTCGGCTGACAACTACCCAATGAGGATTGTCACCCTTGACTTCCACGGTACGAAGCTCATCAAAATCAAGAACTGCATTATACTTAGAGTTCAAGCTATTTTCAGTAGCAACGTTAGATGCAATACCACCGACGTGGAATGTACGAAGTGTAAGCTGTGTACCCGGCTCACCAATAGACTGAGCAGCAATAACACCCACAACTTCTCCTTCTTGCACCATCTTATTTGTAGCTAAGTTACGTCCATAACACTTAGCACAAACTCCTCGCTTAGACTCACAGGTAAGCACCGATCTGATTTCTACCTGCTCGATTGGAGACTCTTGAATAATTTGAGCTTCTGCCTCGCGAATTTCTTCTCCTGCTCTGACAATCACTTCTCCTGTAGAAGGATGGATCACATCATGGACTGCCACACGACCAAGGATTCGTTCATACAAAGTAGCTACAACTTCTTCATTTTGTCTCAGCTCTGTTGCTACTAAACCTCTCAAAGTACCACAGTCATCTTCAGAGACAATGACATCATGCGATACGTCAACAAGTCGACGAGTCAAATAACCGGCGTCGGCCGTCTTAAGAGCAGTATCGGCAAGACCCTTACGAGCACCGTGAGTAGAAATAAAGTACTCAAGCACCGAAAGACCTTCCTTAAAGTTAGAAAGAATAGGGTTCTCGATAATTTGACCACCATCAGCACCACTCTTCTGAGGCTTTGCCATCAAACCACGCATACCGCTAAGCTGACGAATCTGCTCCTTAGAACCACGGGCTCCGGAGTCCATCATCATGAATACAGAGTTGAACCCTTCATTATCTTCTGTCAAATGCTTGATAAGGACATTTGACAACTTACTGTTGACGTGTGTCCAAGTATCAATAATCTGATTATAACGTTCGTTGTTGGTAATGAAACCCATAGAGTAGTTTTGCATAATCTGCTCTACTTCGTCATATCCTTGCTGTACAAGAGCCTCTTTCTCTTCCGGAATGAGGACGTCACCAAGGTTGAATGACAGACCACCCTTAAACGCCATATAATAACCTAAGTTCTTAATGTCGTCCAAGAATTGAGCAGTACGTGCAACACCACATACTTTAATTACATTACCGATAATATCTCGAAGTGCTTTCTTTCCAAGCACCGCGTTTACATAACCTACTTCTTTTGGCACCAACTCATTGACCATAAGTCTACCAACAGAGGTCTCTATCATATGTTTGACAGGCTCACCCTCAACCAAATCGTCTACAATTACCTTCACAGGAGCATGCAAATCAACAACACCTTCATTGTAAGCGATAGTAGCCTCTTCGGGACCATAGAATGTCAAACCTGAACCCTTGGAGCCCGGTCTCAACTTGGTAATATAGTATAGACCAAGCACCATATCCTGAGAAGGCACGGTAATAGGTGCACCATTGGCAGGGTTTAGGATATTGTGTGAAGCAAGCATTAAGATTTGAGCTTCAAGCACTGCCTCATTGCCAAGAGGAAGGTGGACAGCCATCTGGTCACCGTCAAAGTCGGCATTAAACGCTGTACATGCCAACGGGTGCAACTGAATAGCCTTACCTTCAATCATCTTGGGCTGGAAAGCCTGAATACCAAGACGGTGAAGTGTAGGAGCACGGTTTAGAAGTACCGGGTGTCCTTTCATCACATTCTCAAGAATATCCCAAATCACAGGCTCCTTACGATCAACGATCTTCTTTGCACTCTTAACCGTCTTAACGATACCACGCTCAATAAGCTTTCTGATAACGAACGGCTTATAAAGCTCTGCCGCCATGTCTTTAGGAAGACCGCACTCATGCATCTTAAGCTCCGGACCTACTACAATCACCGAACGAGCTGAATAGTCGACACGCTTACCGAGCAAGTTTTGACGGAAACGTCCTTGCTTACCTTTTAAGCTGTCTGACAAAGATTTGAGAGGTCTATTGTTGTCTCCTTTGACTGCGCTACTCTTACGACTATTGTCAAAGAGTGAATCCACAGCCTCTTGAAGCATACGCTTTTCATTGCGCAGAATAACTTCAGGAGCCTTGATTTCGATCAATCTCTTTAGACGATTGTTACGTATAATAACACGACGATAAAGATCATTGAGGTCTGAAGTGGCAAATCTACCACCATCCAATGGAACCAATGGACGCAAATCAGGAGGAATAACCGGGACAACCTTAACGATCATCCATTCCGGCTTATTGACATCCTTGGATGCACGGAAACTTTCAACAACCTGAAGACGCTTCAAAGCATCATTCTTTCTTTGTTGAGAGTTGCCATGATTAGCGCTGTAACGAAGTTCGTACGACAAAGTGTCCAAATCGACTCTCTGGAGAAGATCATAGACAGCTTCAGCACCAATCTTCGCAATAAACTTATCAGGATTTGAATCCGGCAAGTTTTGGTTGTTCGGATCCTCTTTCTCCAGACGATCCAATATATCAAGATACTCGTCTTCTGTAAGAAGGTCTTGAGTCTGCAAAGGCTTTTCTTCACCTTCAGGACCATAATTGGCCCCCTTACCGGGCTGAACAACTACATATTTCTCGTAATAAATAATTGCATCAAGCTTTTTTGTAGGCAACCCAAGGAGATATCCAATCTTATTAGGCAGTGAACGGAAATACCAGATATGAGCAACCGGTACCTCGAGAAGGATATGTCCCATTCTCTCACGCCTTACCTTTTTCTCTGTTACTTCGACACCACAACGGTCACAAACAGTTCCTCTATAACGGATACGCTTATACTTTCCGCAGTGACATTCAAAGTCTTTTACCGGACCGAAAATACGTTCACAGAAGAGACCATCTCTTTCCGGTTTGTATGTACGGTAATTGATTGTTTCCGGCTTGAGAACTTCACCATAAGAATTCTCCAGTATCTCTTCAGGAGACGCCAAAGAAATTGCAATACGTGTAAAGTTACTCTTGATTTTATTTTCTTTCTTGAAAGCCATATACCCTCTTATGTTGTGTATGGAATATTGTTAAAAGATAGATAAGAGAAGGCTTAAGAGAAGTATCTACCCCTCTTAAGCACTCCCTGGAATTAGTCTAGCTTAAAGCTTAAGCCCAAGCCTTTGAGCTCGTGTAGCAATACATTAAGTGATTCGGGGATACCCGGTGTAGGCATCGGCTCACCTTTGACAATTGCCTCGTATGCTTTAGAACGTCCGTTTACGTCGTCTGACTTGATGGTAAGAATTTCTTGTAGGATATGAGATGCGCCAAATGCTTCAAGCGCCCAAACCTCCATCTCACCAAATCTCTGACCACCAAACTGAGCTTTACCACCAAGTGGTTGCTGTGTAATCAAAGAGTACGGACCAATCGAACGGGCATGCATTTTATCCTCTACCATGTGACCAAGCTTAAGGAAGTAGGTGACACCTACGGTAGCCGGTTGGTCAAACATTTCTCCGGTACCACCATCATAGAGATAGGTCTTACCATTTCTTGGAAGTCCGGCCTTGTCTGTCCATTCATTGAGGTCATCTAATGTTGCTCCGTCAAAAATTGGAGTTGAGAATTTGACATCCAACTTACGTCCGGCCCAAGCCAAAACAGCCTCGAATATCTGACCAAGGTTCATACGTGAAGGCACACCTAACGGATTCAAACAAATATCCATTGGGGTACCATCAGCCATAAACGGCATATCTTCTTGTCTTACGATCTTCGAAACGATACCCTTGTTACCGTGACGACCGGCCATCTTATCTCCTACTTGGATCTTACGCTTCTTAGCAATATAAACCTTCGCCATCTTGATGATGCCGGTTGGCAATTCATCTCCTGTAGTCTGGTCCATTTTGCGACGTCTCATTTCTGCCTCTATTTCCTTAGATTTACGGATATAGTTGACAGCTGTTGCTTTGATAAGATCGTTGGTATGCTCGTCTTCCGTCCAGCCCGAAAGCTGTACTTGCAAGAAGTCTACCGCTTCGATATCTTTCTTGGTAAACTCTGTACCCGGTTTGATTACATCTGTTTTGAGATAATCTTTTACTCCGGCACAAACCTTACCCTCTGTCAAGATAACAAGCTTATCCACGAGCTTTTCTCTGAGCTCTGCCTGTATCCTATTGTAATACTCATCCAGCTGCTCCTTGATAGCTTTTTCTTCTGAACGAGACTTTTTCTTAACAGCCTTAGAGAAGAGTTTGGTATCGATAACAACACCATGCAAAGAAGGAGTGGCTTTGAGTGAAGCATCTTTGACATCTCCGGCTTTCTCACCAAAGATGGCACGAAGAAGTTTCTCTTCAGGTGAGGGATCGGTTTCGCCCTTAGGTGTAATCTTACCGATCAAAATATCACCCGGTTTGATACGAGCACCTACCCTTACAATACCATTGTCATCCAAATCTCTGGTTGCATCTTCACTCACATTAGGAATATCACTTGTCAGCTCTTCCAAACCTCTCTTGGTTTCTCGAACTTCCAATGTATATTCATCAACATGCACAGATGTGAAGAAGTCTTCACGTACCATTCTTTCGTTAAGCACAATCGCGTCCTCATAGTTATAACCCTTCCAAGGCATGTAAGCTACTTGGACATTTCGACCAAGCGCCAATTCACCGGCTTGAGTTGAATAACCTTCTGTGAGGATCTGACCTTTGACCACACGATCCCCTTTACGACAAATCGGGTGAAGGTCTATGGTTGTACTTTGGTTGGTCTTACGCCATTTTGGCAACTTATAAGTGACTATAGGATCTTCGAAACTGACAAACTCTTCCTCCTCTGTACGGTCATATTTGATCTTAATACAAGAGGCATCAACAAAGTCAACAATTCCGTCCTTTTCAGCCACTATCTGTGTTCTGGAATCTTGAACAAGTTGTGCTTCAATACCTGTTCCAACAATAGGAGCTTCCGGACGAAGCAGAGGAACAGCCTGTCTCATCATATTAGATCCCATCAACGCACGGTTGGCGTCATCATGCTCCAAGAATGGAATAAGAGAAGCTGCGATAGAGGCAATCTGAGTAGGAGCAACGTCCATTAGGTCGACCTCCTCCGGTGAAACGACCGGGAAATCGGCACCATATCTTGCCTTAACCATCGGATTTATAAAGTGACCATTATCATCCAAGGGTGCATTACCTTGAGCAACAGTCATATCTTCTTCCTCTTCGGCAGTATAATATTTCAAAGTCTCTTGTGTAAAGTCGACCTTTCCATTTTCTACCTTTCTATAAGGAGTAGCGATAAATCCAAAGTCTGTAATCTTTGCATAGACACAAAGAGAAGAGATCAAACCAATGTTAGGACCTTCAGGGGTCTCAATAGGACAGAGACGACCATAATGGGTATAGTGAACGTCTCGGACCTCAAAACCGGCTCTCTCACGAGAAAGACCGCCAGGGCCTAATGCAGACAATCTTCTCTTGTGGGTAATCTCAGCCAAGGGATTGGTTTGGTCCATAAACTGAGATAAGGCATTGGTACCAAAGAAAGAGTTTACAACGGAAGAAATTGTCTTTGCATTGACAAGATCTCCCGGGACAAACACTTCGTTGTCTCTAACGTTCATACGATCTCTAACCGTACGAGCCATTCGAGCAAGCCCAACACCAAATTGGTTGTAGAGTTGTTCACCAACAGTACGGACACGACGATTTGACAAGTGGTCAATATCATCAACTGTCGCCTTAGAGTTGACAAGCTCTACCAAATATTTTATAATTTCTCTGATATCCTCATTGGTAAGAAGTTTTACCTCCGGATCGATATCGAGATTAAATTTCTTGTTGATTCGGTATCTACCAACATCGCCCAGGTCATATCTCTTCTCAGAGAAGAACAGGCTGTTGATAACATCACGAGCACTGGCTTCATCAGCCGGATCAGCATTTCTTAGCTGTTTGTAAATGTAGGACAACGCTTCCTTTTCAGAGTTACAAGGGTCTTTCTGAAGAGTATTGTAGATAACAGAATAGTCAATACCATTGGGCTCATCTTTATGAAGCACAATAGTCTTGACCCCGGAATCAAGAATATCCTGCATATTATCTTCTGAAAGCTCTACCTCACGCTCTACTACGATGGAAATACGCTCCATAGATACGACTTCCCCGGTATCTTCATCGGAAAACTCGTCAATATATGTTTCAGTAACACGAGCCGCCACCTTACGACCAAAGTTCTTCTTAAGGTTAGCCTTGGTTACCTTTATTTCGTCAGCAAGACCAAACAAATCCAAAATATCTTTGTCGGTCTGATATCCAATAGCGCGTAACAAAGTTGTTACCGGCAACTTCTTCTTACGGTCGATATATGCATACATCACATTGTTGATATCCGTCGCAAATTCGATCCAAGATCCCTTGAAAGGAATAATACGTGCAGAATACAATTTCGTACCGTTTGTGTGAGTAGAAGTACCAAAGAAAACACCCGGAGAACGGTGGAGCTGTGATACAACAACTCGTTCAGCTCCATTGATTACGAAGGTACCTGATTCTGTCATGTACGGAATAGGTCCTAAATAGACATCCTGAATGACAGTGTTAAAATCTTCGTGATCAGGGTCTGTACAATAGAGCTTAAGCTTAGCCTTCAAAGGCACACTATAAGTCAATCCTCGACTAAGGCATTCATCTATGGAATACTTTGGAGGATCAATATAATAGTCCAAAAACTCTAACACGAAGTTGTTTCGCGTGTCTGCTATAGGAAAGTTTTCAGCAAATACCTTATACAAACCTTCCTTTTTTCTTCGCTCCGGAGGCGTATCAAGTTGCAGAAAGTCCCTGAAAGACTTAAGCTGTACTTCAAGGAAATCTGGAAATGCCAATGGATTCTTAATCGTTGCGAAGTTTATTCTTTTGCTGTTATGAGTGGACGCCATCTAATTGTACAGGGCTAAAGTTAATAAGAGATTTTTAGACACAAATAGGTTAAGAGTCCCTATATGAGAGACCCTTAACCGTAAATACCTGAGAATCAGGCTCTGTTGAGCAATTACTTAAGCTCAACTTCTGCACCTGCTTCTTCCAATGCTTTCTTAAGAGCTTCGGCAGTAGCTTTATCAACACCTTCTTTAATATTTGAAGGAGCAGCATCAACAAGATCCTTAGCATCTTTAAGACCAAGACCTGTTTGTTCTTTAACTGCCTTTACTACTTGAAGTTTTGCAGCACCTGCACTCTTCAATACTACATCAAATGATGTCTTTTCTTCTTCAGCTGCGGCAGCAGGGCCAGCAGCAACGGCAACAGCTGCAGCAGCTGGTTCGATGCCATATTCTTCCTTTAGGATGGTAGCGAGTTCGCTAACTTCTTTAACGGTTAGGTTTACCAGTTCTTCAGCGATAGCTTTAATATCTGCCATTTTTGTATGAAAATTAATGGGTTTTTAATCTAATTTATTAGTGGAATTATCTTTCTTCCAAAGTCTTCAAAAGACCGTGGATAGTTGATCCAGATGACTGGAGAGAAGAAACAACGTTCTTGATCGGAGATTCGAGAAGAGAAATAACTTCTGCAAGCAATTCTTCGCGACTCTTGATAGCAACAAGTGTTTCAAGATGTTCTGCTCCGATGTAGAATCCTTCTTGTGCGTAAGCAGCTTTGAGCTCGGGCTTAGCCAATTTCTTGTCCTTAGCATCTTTTGTCAGGCTCTTGATCACCTTAGCGGCTGCATTTGCCTGCTCGCAGAGCATCAAAACTGTATTACCTTTTAGTACTGTATCAAGTTGTGCGAACTCCTCGTTCTTTTCGTGAAGCACTCTTTTAACGAGCTTATTCTTCACCATCACGAGCTTCACACCCGCCTTGAAACATTCACGACGAAGTCTCATTGTATCCTCTGCATTGAGTCCCTCAATATCTGCAAGATAAAAATGAGGATACTCATCCAAAAGAGCTGAGATCTTATCTAATACTATAGCTTTATCTTCCTTTTTCATAATTGCATCATTAGTTATTATCAACAACATCTACGGTTTTAGTATCAATCTTGATACCATAACTCATTGTGCTTGATAGGAAGATACTTTTGATATATGTACCTTTAGCAGAGGTCGGCTTCAACTTAATAATAGTGTCGATAAACTCACGAGCATTCTCGCGGATTTGCTCAGCACTGAATGAAACCTTACCTATAGAAGTATGTACAATACCGGCTTTGTCAACCTTAAAGTCAATCTTTCCGGCTTTGACTTCCTTCACAGCTGCACCAATCTCGTTAGTAACAGTACCGCTCTTTGGGTTAGGCATAAGTCCTCTCGGACCTAAGATACGACCAAGCGCACCAATCTTACCCATAACAGCCGGCATTGTGATAATAACATCGATATCAGTCCAACCTGCTTTTATTTTATTAATGTACTCATCCAACCCAACATAATCAGCACCAGCCGCCTTGGCTTCCTCTTCCTTGTCAGGCGTACACAATGCGAGAACTCTTACTTGCTTACCTGTACCGTGTGGCAATGTAACAACACCACGCACCATCTGGTTAGCTTTGCGCGGGTCAACACCGAGGCGAACATCGATATCCACGGAAGCATCAAACTTTGTAGAGGTAATCTCCTTTACAAGCTTAGCAGCTTCTCCGAGTGAATATGCCTTTCCCACCTCAATCTTGCTGAGCGCGATCTTCTGATTTTTTGTCAGTTTTGCCATTGTTCAATTGAAGTTTAAATATTTTCAGGGAAAGGTCCCTTTACTGTTATACCCATGCTTCTTGCTGTACCTGCAACCATTCTCATGGCTGACTCTACAGTAAAGCAGTTAAGATCGACAAGCTTATCTTCTGCGATTGCCTTTACTTGATCCCAAGTAATCTGAGCAACCTTTTGTCTATTAGGTTGAGCAGAACCACTCTTCTTCTTAGAAGCTTCGAGTAGTTGCACAGCAACCGGAGGAGTCTTGACAATAAAGTCAAATGACTTATCAGAATAGTAAGAAATTACAACAGGTAATACCTTACCAGCTTTGTCTTGAGTCCTGGCATTAAATTGCTTGCAAAACTCCATTATATTAATACCCTTAGCACCCAATGCAGGTCCTACTGGCGGTGAAGGATTTGCTGCTCCACCCTTTATCTGCAATTTGATTTGTCCAGCAACTTCTTTAGCCATTTTACATGATTAATTTTAGTGAGGATTGAACCTCGTGTAACAATAGGGTTATTCCTATCATTCTTTTTCAACTTGTGAATAATCTAACTCTAGTGGAGTCCTTCTACCGAAGATCTTCACCATCACCTTGAGTCTTTTCTTGTCTGCGAATACCTCCTCCACAGTAGCAGAAAAGCCGTTGAATGCGCCGGAGATAACTTTAACTACCTCACCAACCACATATTCAATATCATAAGCCACATCAGCTTCGCCAACCTGTTGGTCAATCTTACCCAGCATCTGCTTAACTTCTGAATCTCTTAGAGGCACAGGAGCATTCGCATTGCCAAGAAAGCCCAAAGAGTTGGGAACACTTCTAAGCGTATGAACGACTTCACCGACCAAGTTTGCTTCAACCAATACATATCCGGGAAGATAAGGTCTTTCGACCAATACCTTTTTGCCGGCACGCTGAGTCATTACCTTCTCGGTAGGGATCACAACGCGACCTACATACTGACCGAGCGAAGAATTTCTTTTCTCCGCTTCGATATACTGCTTCACTTGGTTTTCCTTTCCGCTAATAGCACGAAGGACGTAAAACTTCATCTTGTCTGACATAGTAATTTAATGATTAGATGACAAGCTTATAGATAAAACTCATCGCCTCATTAAAGACTGTATCCACAACAAAGATAAAGAGGGCAATAATCACGGAAGCTATCATTACCACCACTGCACTATTGGTCAACTCAGACCATGTAGGCCAAGAAACCTTATGCACAAGTTCGTTATAAGAGTCCTTTACGGCAACTCCTATTTTTTTGAATACTTTCATAAGTATTTTTTATTTTATTGCACGGGTTGAGAGGCTCGAACTCCCGACCCTTGGTTTTGGAGACCAATGCTCTACCAACTGAGCTAAACCCGTATAGAAGGACCTTTTAGGATAGACCTGAAAAGGTCCTTCATTTATTTATCTAACTATTTGAGGACTTAAATTAGTCTTCAAGAGCTGTAATCTGACCAGCACCAACTGTTCTACCACCTTCACGGATAGCGAAACGTAGACCTACGCTACAAGCTACCGGATAGATAAGATCTACAGTGATAGTTACGTTGTCACCCGGCATTACCATATCTACACCATCAGGAAGAGTGATTTCACCTGTTACGTCAAGTGTACGGATATAGAATTGAGGACGATACTTGTTGTGGAAAGGAGTGTGACGACCACCTTCTTCTTTCTTCAAGATATAAACCTCAGCCTTAAATTTCTTGTGAGGAGTAACTGTTCCCGGGTGTGTGATAACCATACCACGCTTGATTTCATCCTTATCAATACCACGAAGAAGAAGACCAACGTTATCACCAGCTTCACCTTCATCAAGGATCTTACGGAACATTTCCACACCTGTTACTGTAGACTTCATGCCTTCAGCACCAAGACCAATGATTTGAACTTCATCACCTGTCTTAACAACACCTGTCTCGATACGACCTGTAGCCACTGTACCACGACCTGTAATTGAGAAGATGTCTTCAACCGGCATCAAGAACGGCTTGTCGATTTCACGAACCGGCAATGGGATCCATTCGTCAACAGCAGCCATAAGTTCACGGATCTTTTCTTCCCATTGAGCTTCACCATTGAGAGCACCAAGAGCAGAACCGCGGATAACCGGAGTATTGTCACCGTCGAAATCGTAGAATGAAAGAAGCTCACGCATATCCATTTCAACGAGTTCAAGCATTTCTTCGTCGTCAACAAGGTCGCACTTGTTCATAAATACAACAAGACGAGGTACGTTTACCTGACGAGCAAGCAAGATGTGCTCACGAGTCTGAGGCATAGGACCGTCAGTTGCAGCAACTACGATGATAGCACCGTCCATCTGAGCAGCACCAGTAACCATGTTCTTTACATAGTCGGCGTGACCCGGGCAGTCTACGTGAGCGTAGTGACGATTAGCTGTTTCATATTCAACGTGTGAAGTATTAATTGTAATACCTCTTTCCTTTTCTTCAGGAGCGTTGTCGATAGAGTCGAAAGAACGGAGTTCTGTCAGACCATCTTTAGCAAGCACAGTTGTGATGGCTGCTGTAAGAGTAGTCTTACCGTGGTCGACGTGACCGATCGTACCAATGTTTACGTGTGGTTTCGATCTGTTAAATTTTTCTTTTGCCATAACCTATTATTCTTTTCTAATTAAGTTGTATTTGCTACGCTAACCACAAATCTGAGCCGATGCCGGGACTTGAACCCGGGACCTCTTCCTTACCAAGGAAGTGCTCTACCGCTGAGCTACATTGGCTTATTGAAGATCGCGTCACCATGCCTTCAAAGAAAGAAGGCTTAGCATGGTGGGCAGTGATGGATTCGAACCACCGAAGGCGAACGCCAGCTGAGTTACAGTCAGCCCCATTTGGCCACTCTGGTAACTGCCCAGACATCTTCTTGTTTCTCTTTTATTCGTTTTTCCAAGAGTCCACAAGCGATTATCGGGTGCAAATTTAGTGACTTTTTCTTTTCTACCAAACATTCATGGAAGAAAGTTTACAAAAACGGGGATGAAAGTCTTCAAAAAGCAGCTCAGTTTTAACTTTATCTTTGTTATTACAACGAGCTATGCATCTATATTATAACAAGTTGCATAGCTCTTTGTGGTCATCTGTCTTTATAACTTTATTATTATACGATATTATTTCCGATTTTCTCCATTAGCTGTTTTAAATTTATTGACAGGGGGGACATAAGTATTTTAGTTTCACCTTACTTAAACCTTTGTTTTTTGTTCAAGCTAATCAAACCCACTTGACCGGCTCATTGCAGCAATCGTGAAAATCGCTCAATATCGTTTCATATCGTACTACTTGTCTTTATTCTTTTCTATTTGTTTCTTCAATGCATCAACACATACATCAATTGCTTCCTCAAAGGAGTCTGAAGTCTTTTCTGCAAACAGTTCTTTCTTCTTTCCCAACAGTTTGATAGCCGCATTTTTGTTGTTATTTGTTTCAGGCTTCACCACTTTCAGGACCACCTCTGCACTCATAATCTCTTCAGACATTTTCTCAAGTTTGGCAATCTTCTTTTCTATAAATTGCTTGAGGGCATCATTTGCATCGAAATGTAAGGCTTTGATTCTAACGTCCATAATATGTTTCTTTTGTGCTCTTGGGTGAGCGTTATACATTTTTTTGAGTTGCTCGAATGTATTGTGTGTATATATGACTGTTGTATCTAAACTTTGGTGTCCCAACAACTCTTTGACAGCCATTAGGTCAGCCCCATCGTCCAGCATTGCCGTTGCAAAAGAATGCCTCAATACGTGTGGTCCTTTTCTGACCAAATGCTTAAAAGGCTCCAATTTGTTTCGAACTATATTATACACTTCTACCGGTTCGAGTTCCTTTCCCTCCAAAGATACAAAAAAGGCGGTTGGATTTGCAATAGTTTTCTTTCTTATTTCTCTATATTCTTTGATAAAGTGTATAATTTTCTGTCCTATCGGTATAATTCGCTCCTTTTTTCTTTTACCCAGCACTTTAATTTTCGCTCCTGCTTCGTCTACATTCTTATCCATAAGCCCGGCACATTCCGACCTTCTTATCCCTGTCTGATAAAGCATTTCCATCATCAAATGGTCTCTCACTTGCAGAAAATCGTTGTGATCATATTCTTGGCCCAACAGTTCCTGCATTTCCTTTTGGGACAAAAATGCCGGCAAGGGTCTATCTGCTTTCGGTCCTTTAAGAAATCTGACCGGATTATTTTTGATTACTTTTTTCTTCTGCAGATACTTATAAAATGCTTTTAGCGATGATAGCTTTCTCTGTACCGATCTGGGTTTCATTCCCCGATCCATTTCATTTGACAGCCACGTTCTGACCAAATCCTTGTCTGCTTCGGATGGAATATACTCTTCTTGGGGCAGTTTCTCCTCCACAAACGAAAAAAAATCATTGATATCTTGACAATAAGCTTCTTGAGTGTATTGCGATAAGTTGCGTTCAAATTTGAGGTAGTTCTCAAAATCTTCTATATAATCGTCCTTTCTCATCTACATTTATGATTAAGAAGCTACTCGGAGAATATTGTCATTTTATCTTATCTCAGTGAATACTTTTTCTCAGTCTACCACTTGGATAGCCCAATCTTTTACGATACTTGGCTACGGTCCGTCTTGCTATATCATATCCTTTTTCGTTTAGCAACTCTGTTATGGCCAAGTCAGACAATGGATTTAATTTGTCTTCATGCTCAATGATACGCTTCATTGCCTCCATAATTTCTTTGTTAGAGACCTCTTCTCCCTCATCCGTACTCATAGCCGATGTGAACAGTTGCTTGAGCAAAAAGACTCCAAAAAATGTCTCCACATACTTTCCACTCACGATACGTGATATTGTACTAATATCAAATCCGGTACGCTGAGCCACGTCCTTAAGAATCATTGGTTTAAGGTCCGAAATTCTCCCTGATTTGAAGTAGTCCTTCTGCAATGCCACAATCGTTTGCATAGTCTTAAGCAATGTATTTTGTCTTTGTTTGACGGCATCTATAAACCACTTTGCCTGCTCAATCTTTCTTTTGACAAATATCAGAGTGTCTCTTCTCTCGGGAGTTCTGTTTTTAGGTGAAGCCTTATAATCCTCCGAAAGATTGAGATACTCGGGATTGACCTTGAGAGGAGGCAAATATCTTTGCCCGGGCATAGTTATGACAAACTCCCCATCCTCTTCCGTAACCACAAAATCGGGTCTCACATGCTGCAAGCTATCTTCGGGTGTCACCCCCAGCCCGGCAGCTGGTTTTGGATTGAGTTTTACAATCAACAAGGAAGCTTTAGCCAACTCATCTTTGGAACAATGCAATGAGGCTGCAATTTTTTCGAACCTCTTATTGGCAAAATCATTAAACTTTTTCTCTACTACTTTGATAGCCAACTCTCTCTCAGGCAAATTGCTTGGCATCCTTTTGAGCTGAAGCATCAGGCATTCTCTGAGGTCCGACGCCCCTATTCCCGGTGGATCCAATGTTTTGATTTTTTCCACCAGTCCTGCTATGACATCTTCGGGCACATCCAGTCCAAGCGTAAAAGCTATATCGTCAGACAGATCGATTGGCTCTCTTCGGAGATAACCATCTCCATCTATGCTTCCCACCAAGAAAGGAGCTATCTCTTTTTCTTGTTCGGTCAGAGGAAGCAATTCGAGTTGGTTTAAGATAATATCTCCGGCAGAGGCAGCTGCAGCAGCAAAAGGGATATAATCTTTTTTCTCTTCGTTGCTTGAGATTTGTCTCAACTTATAATCCGGAATATCATCTTCATCTCCATAGTCATCCAAAGAGACATCGTCTGTATTTTCGTCATATTCTTCATGAGTATCTTCAGACTCTCCCCCACCATCATCTTCCATTAGTGCAGGATTATCTTCCAGCTCCTTCTTTATTCTTTGCTCCAACTCAAGTAGTGGAAGTTCAAGAAGTTTGATTTGCTGTATTTGTCTGGCAGTAAGTGTCTGCTCTAATTGCTGTTCAAGACCTGTCTTTAACATAGACTTGCAATATTCTCCAAATGAACGGAATGAGATCCTTTTATTAGTATAATTGATTGATCGATTGGATGCTGCTCCAGATATTCCTCCAAATCTTGTGCTGATTCAAACAACAATGTATTTTGCCGTTGAGAGGTCAAATTTTCAGTAGCTGCGCCAAATTCTTTGCCGACAAGCATAATCTTATCGAAAGACTTTTCGACAAGTATGTTTAATATTGTTTTATGCTCTTGTAGCGATTCCTTTCCCAATTCCTTCATATCACCCAAGATAACCACTTTGGGAAGATCGGTTCGGATCTTATCAAAATTATCTAAGGCTACCTTCATACTAACGGGATTTGCATTATAAGCATCTACAATCAGCGTATTTCGATCTGTTTGAGTCAGTTGAGATCGGTTGTTGGTCGGTGTATATTCTGCAATTGCCTCCATAATGCCATCTGTAGCTACATCAAAAAATCTGCCTATTGCCACGGCAGCGAGGGCATTGGGCAAATTATATTCCCCCACCAGATGGGTCGAAATATCATGCGGCATACTAACTTGCCTCCATCTAAAGCTCAGCATCATGGGACGAGCATAAATTATCTGCGCATAAAATGTAGCCGAAGTATCTGTACCATAAGTAACACGAGATATTCCCTCAGACATCTCCATCAGCGTTGGATCATCCGAATTGACAAATAAGATACCATCATGTTTGCGAATATAATCGTAAAGCTCACCCTTGGTTTTTCTTACACCTTCGATAGAGCCAAAACCTTCCAAATGTGCCTTACCAATATTTGTAATCAAACCATAATCCGGATTTGCTATATCCACAAGCTCTTTGATATCTCCGGGATGAGAAGCTCCCATCTCCACGACTGCAATCTGATGCTCGGGACGCAATTTAAGAAGGGTGAGAGGTACACCTATATGGTTATTCAAATTACCCTCTGTTGCCAAAACATTATATCCTCGATTTAGGACTGTAGCTATAAGCTCTTTTGTTGTAGTCTTACCATTGGTACCGGTAATGGCCAAAACAGGCAATTTCAATTGTTGCCGATGATAAGCGGCCAACTGTTGTAAAGTCTTCAAAACATCTTTTACCAAAATGTATCGATCATCTTGATCCGACACAACAGAAGGGTCATCAACAACAACGTATGCAGCACCACCTTCAAGGGCTTTTGAAGCAAACTTATTACCATCAAAAGACACCCCTTTTAATGCGAAGAAAATAACATCCTTTGCAACCTTCCTACTATCTGTACATACATCAGGATGTTTCAAAAAAACCCGATATAACTGAGCAATATCCATATTATAGTTGTTTATATCAGCAAATATACAATTTTAAGGAGGTTATTGTCCCCTCCAAAGAGCCTAATATCATTTTGAATAATTCAGACACACCTCTACACATCATCTCTTGCCCTAATTGCGAAAGAGAATCCTTTTTGGTATCTTAGGCAAAGATAATTGAACATATAACCATGGAAATAAGCATATTATTTACCGTCCTTTTGATGATTGTGTCGCTTGGCGGACTACTCCTCCGGGCAGGTAAGATATGTCTTGTGATGGATCAAAAGAGAGACGCCTTCCCGGCCATCAAATACGATCTCGCAAACTACCTGGCTTTTAGGGCTGTGAAGCTCGTAATGAGAGAGGTTTATTTGTTAAATAATGTTGCCACAACCACAACTCCAAAAGGGGCTCAAACAACCTTTATTCAACTCCAAAATCACAAATTCGAGGGTTAGGGTCATCAGGACTTCTAACCGACTTTTCCCGTTTTATTAGTACAAAAACGGGCTTTTTTATGCGCTATTTTAACAAATAAGCTCGCGCGAGAAGCAATCTATTCTCGCGCGACTTTCGATCTGATCTCGCGCGACCTTGCTATGTGAAGTCGCGCTACTTCAGGTGCAACCTCGCGCGAGTTTACTTTCATTGTCGCGCGAGAATGGATTGAAAGTCGCGCGACCTTCTAAAAAAAGCCGCCTGAAAGCTATTTTTATGCCGCCGAAAGACAAATTAAAAATCGCTTATACATCTATTAACATATTCTCATGTCAATTATTCCACATTCTGTCTGCTTTTGTGGGGGAAAAAGGTCTTTTAGACACCTCCAAAGAGCTATTTTTTGACTAAGAAATGGCTAAATAAATTTACATTATTTATATATTTTACAATAAAACCAAGTAGATATTACATACGATTTACCCAATAAAGAACAACAAATTTGGAGTCAAACGACCTCTCGTCTGCCATCCTAAATTACTCAAAAAGTCCTCATTGGCTACCTTTACTCCAAGGTAGAGATTCTTATAAAAATCAATAAATAAAAGTAACAATCTGCTTCTGCGTTATGCTTGTAATTTGTAGTCGATATCCTACATTTGCTCTCAAACCATTAATAAACGATCACATTATGCATTATCTAAAAACAATTGTCAGACAAATCAATGATTAAAATGAGAACATCGGCAATACTCCGGTCTATGCCAATCAAAACGTTCCCACTATCTACCCGAGCATCGTAAAAGATAATCTTCAAGTAAGATACAACGGAGATCTCGGACAGGTAGCCATCTATGACATGGCAGGAAGAATGGTTAAGAATTGGGTTTCTCCAATAGATCAATCTTTTGATGTGTCAGAACTTACTTCCGGACAATATATCATCGTTGTGCAAACAAAAGAAACTGCTTATCCGATGAAGTTTATAAAAGAATAAAGGATACACTTATAAACTCATTTAAGAGTAAATAATAATTAGATGTCAGGGGCTGTGTCAGACGATACAGCCTCTGTTGTCTTGAGTCCGCTATATTATAGCAGAAAAAACACTTGAGATAGCCTAATGAATCAGGTTCAAAAGTTCTTTCTTAACGTCCTCACTCAGTAAAGACATATTCAGATTGAGCGATTGTTATACCGATTATTGATGAAACGATTTGAAAATATTACTTTTGATGAGACGCTTGCCGGTTTGCTTATTTGTTAATGAGCAAATGTTTTATCCGCCCTAAGAAAGACCTTTATAATTCTATTTTTTATAGTTACGGATAAATGACCATAATCCCGAATGCGTAAACGATATGAGGGATCTGGATCTATTAGAGACAAATTTGTGCTTCAATTATAAGCAAGTGACCATTACAAATGACAAGAAAAAAATGACATATAATGACGAACAATTGGAAACTACATCCCTTCAGCGATGTAGAGATGACTGCGGGTGCAGCAATAGCAAAAGAGATGCGACTCTCGCCTGTTGTCGGCTACTTGCTGGTTAGGCGGGGAATAGATACGGTGGAGAAAGTCAAGGCTTTCTTCAGACCGGATCTCAAAGAGTTGCATGACCCATTCCTAATGAAGGACATGGATAAGGCAGTAGCAAGGCTCAATAAAGCTATTGGCCGAAAAGAAAAGATCATGGTTTATGGAGACTATGATGTAGATGGGACTACAGCTGTAACCTTAGTATACAAAAGTCTTCGAGCTTTTGGATGTTCTGAAAACATGCTCGAATACTATATCCCGGATCGTTATGACGAAGGATATGGGATTAGCTATCGCGGCATCAATTATGCTCACGAGTTAGGATGCAAACTTATCATCGTATTAGACTGTGGCATTAAGGCTGTCGAAAAGGTAGACTATGCCAACAAACTTGGAGTAGACTTTATTATTTGTGATCATCACAACCCGGATGACCAACTTCCCAATGCCGTAGCGGTACTTGATCCGAAACGAACAGACAACACCTATCCCTTTGAGCATCTCTCAGGCTGCGGGGTAGGTTTTAAGTTTATGCAGGCATTTGCATTAAACAACGGTTTTCCGATGGATCGTATCTTACGCAATCTTGACCTCTTGGCTGTAAGTATTGCTTCCGATATTGTACCTGTAATTGGAGAAAATCGAGTCCTCTCATACTATGGTCTCAAAAGGCTCAATCAAAACCCTTCATTGGGACTACGCATGATTATCAAAATGAGTGGTCTGGAGGGGGCTCGCATCGATATGAGTGACATTGTCTTTAAGATTGGCCCCAGGATAAATGCTTCCGGACGAATGATGAATGGCAAACAGGCTGTAGAGCTATTGCTTTCTCAAGATCGCCTTGAGGCTAAGAGGTGTTGCGAAAATATCGACAATTACAATGATCAACGTCGGGAACTGGACAAAAGCACGACCGATGAAGCAATGGAGATTGTTGAATCCAATCCGGACTTCATTAATCACAAGATTATAGTTCTTTACAAACCTGACTGGCATAAGGGAGTGATTGGAATTGTAGCTTCTCGACTAACTGAGAAATACAACAGACCTACAATTGTCTTGACAAAAAGTGGTGATTTTGTAAGTGGATCAGCTCGGTCTATCGCGGCTTTTGATGTGTACAAAGCTATCGAGTCCTGCAAGGATATGTTGGTCAATTTCGGTGGACATACCTATGCCGCAGGTCTAACCATCGAGGAGAAGGATATTGACAAATTCACCAACCGCATTACACAATTTGCAGATGAGGCCATCCTAAAAGAAGAGCTTAAACCAATCATTGATATTGATGCAAAGATTGATCTGTCTCACGTCAATAACAAACTTCTAAGAGATCTTAAGAAGTTAAGCCCGTTTGGGCCCAACAATGCAAAGCCCTTCTTTGTTGCTGAAAATGTCTATGATGCCGGAACGAGCCGTCCGGTAGGCAAGCAGCATGAACATCTCAAGCTTGACCTCACCAATGCTGATCACAGTATTGGACCAATCAACGCAATTGCATTCAGACAAGCAACCTATGCTGATGCTATTCAAAGCAACAAACCTTTTGACATCTGCTTTACGATAGAAGAAAATTTCTTTAACGGAAATACATCTATGCAACTTTTGATTCATGACATCTCAACGGGTCATGAAGATTGACTTATGAGCTGATCTTAAAAGCCATTGAAGATGACCGACCGTAATTCTTCATCTGATGCATATGACAAACTTCTAAACGATCTGTACGAAAGCATCGATTGCATTCACTATTCAGATTATGATTTAGATGATCCAGACATCAACCTTGCTCCGACCGAAGGCATTCCTCCCCTCAAAGAGAAGTCTTCGGCCAGGGCATCTTTGTGGGCTCCCGGAGTACAAAATCGCAACCTCAGCCCACACGAAATACTATATAAATACTGGGGCTATAAAGAGTTTAGACCACTGCAACTCGATATTATTCAGTCCGTCTTAAACAACCAAGACACTTTAGGACTAATGCCTACTGGAGGGGGCAAAAGTATCACGTTCCAAGTACCTGCTCTTATCATGAAGGGGGTCTGCATTGTTGTCACCCCACTAATTTCTCTGATGAAAGACCAGGTGGATCACCTCAAAGACATCAATATCAAAGCCGAGGCAATCCATTCGGGCATGACAAGAGACCGTATTGTCAGGATTTTGGACAATGCCACTTTTGGACGGTACAAGTTTCTATATGTTTCTCCCGAAAGGCTTCAGAGCTCTCTCTTTAAAGCCAAACTCCAGTATATGAATATTGGCCTTATTGTCGTGGACGAATGCCATTGTATCAGTCAATGGGGTTTTGACTTTAGACCCTCTTATCTCAATATTGTAGATCTTCGAGAAATGGTACCACAGGTACCCATCTTGGCTCTTACCGCCACGGCCACTCCTCAAGCAGCCAAAGATATCTGTAGAATCTTGGAGTTTAGAGAGAATTATAAAATCTTTCGCAAGAGTTTTTATCGACCCAACATTGGATATGTCGTCCGCAAATGTCAAGATAAAGACATGATGATGGTGCATATTCTTAAGACAATGCCGGGATCTGCCATAGTCTATTGCCGCAATCGATCTAAAACAAAAAAACTGGCAGACTATCTGAATAATGAAGGGATAAGTGCCGACTTTTATCATGCCGGAATCAACTTCACCGAGAAATCCATGAAGCAGTCCAGGTGGATGGATGACGAAATAAGGGTTATGGTGGCAACCAATGCTTTCGGTATGGGTATTGATAAGCCCGATGTTCGTATCGTAATACATTATCAAATGCCCAACTCCCTGGAAGAGTACTTTCAAGAGGCAGGTCGAGCAGGTCGAGATGGCAACTTGTCATATGCTATTGCTCTTGTAGACAAACTTGATGAAGGAATCCTCACAAGACGTGTTGATGACGAATTTCCGGACAAGGAGTATTGTCGTAGTGTATATGACAACATTTGCAACTACCTTGGCATTGGTGAGAGTGAAGGCTACGAACGGATGTATAACTTTGTTGAGCAAAACTTTTGTGTCAACTACAAGATGCATCCAATCCGCACACACGCAGCCATAGGGATTCTTGAGATGTCCGGCATATGGACTCTTGTAGAGCAAGAGAGCAAGTCCAGAATAACCATGTTGGCCGAAAGAGATCAACTCTATCAATACAAATCCGCATCACAATCGGGAGAAGAAGAGCTTCTTCTAAATACTATTCTAAGAAGTTATGAAGGTATTTTTAGCGACTTTGTAACAATCAGCGAGAGAGCATTGGAAATAAAGACCGGCATCCCTTCCCAACATATCTATGATATGCTTTGCGAATTAGACAGAAAAGGCATCATGCATTACGTTCCCGAAAAGAACATTCCAAGACTAAGAATGAATATTAGACGGGAAGACAGCAGTTTGATTCAGATACCGGAAGAAGCTTTTGAGCTGCGACGTGACCGATTTAGCGAACGGATAAGCAGTGTTTTAGATTATATCACCAGCAACAATCAATGCAGAAGCCAATTACTTGTAAAGTATTTTGGAGAAAAACTGGAAATCACTTGCAACAAGTGCGATGTTTGCTTAGGGAAGAAACCCAATGGGATTGTTAATTGGCAATACGAAGAGACCAATAGACATCTAAAGATCTTATCAAAAGAGAGAAAGTCTGTCACAATATCAGAATTGCAAAAGCTCACCAAAGTTCCGGATATCAACCTAACCGAGATCCTCCATGACCTATCCTTCGATACCACCGACTGGAGGATAGAAGGTGACGAGATTATATTCAAACACAACATCTCTTTATCCTCAAATATTGCTGTCCGATAAAAGTTTTTGCGACAAAAAAATAAGGGGCTGAAAAACTTCACAGAATTCAGCCCCAATTGTCTTATCTTTATCATAAGAACTTAAAAGTAAGACGATGCACAAAAGTA
>NZ_JBHSGO010000205.1:0-23937 GCF_042654485.1 Falsiporphyromonas endometrii
CCTGACAGACAATTCGAAATAATTTCTTTAATTTGTGCTTGTGTAAGATCCATACTGTTTTACTGTTTTATTTTATTTTTTCAAAGATAACAGTCTTGGGTCTTACACACTTTTTTGGGACAGTATCGAATAAGGTGTCTTTTATTGGATTATATACTAAAAAAAGGGTCTCAAACAGTGTATTGTTCGAAACCCTTTTAGTCTTTGTTGTATGAATATATCTATAAATTATCGTGTTTAAGCCAAGATCTTCTTACATGTTTCTGCGTCGTTTTGAAGTTGATTTTGCAGAGCCTCTAAGTTTTCAAATTTTATATCTCCACGTGTGTAGGCTATAAATTCTATTGTGATATTTTGTCCATACAGATCTTCGTTTAGGTTGAATATATTGACCTCGATGGATATTTCCGGTCCATTGTCGAAGGTTGGTCTTCTTCCTATGTACAGCATTCCGTTATATGTTTTTTCTTCTATATGAACTTTGACTGCATATACACCTTCTTTGGGGATTAGTTTATGTGGATCGTTGGGCTTGATGTTTGCAGTTGGATAGCCCAGCAGTCTTCCGTTTCTGAATCCGTTGACAACTTCTCCGGTAATTGAATATGGATATCCCAACATATTGTTGGCCAAGCTAAGTTTTCCCTGTTCTAAGTATTGACGGATGGTAGTACTGCTTACTTCATCTTCGCTTAGTACAAATTCTGTAAACATATCCACTTGCATTCCAACAGCTGCTCCATAAGCTTTGTACTCCTCAAATCCCTCTTCTCTATTATGTCCAAATCTGTGGTCATAACCTATGATAAGGTGTTTGACATGGAGTCGCTCGGCCAATATCTTTTCTATAAACTCTTTTGCTGTGAGTTGGGCCATTTGAAGATCAAAATTTAATACTTCAACCTTATCAATGCCGGTTTTTTCTATCCTGGAAATCTTCTCTTTGGTTGTATTGAGAAATGGAGGCGCTTTGTCCGGCCTTATCACTAAGATGGGAGGTCGATCGAATGTAACTACACAAGAGGATAAACTCTCTTGCTGAGCTGCCTTCTTTATTTTTTCAATTAAATACTTATGTCCTTTGTGTACACCATCAAAGGTGCCAATCGTTGCTACATATTGATCCATGATAGAGGATTTTGTCTGCTTCTTTCTTTCCATACTTCGAAGTGAAGAATGGTCTTATTATTATTAGTACTGATTTTTCCGAGTATTTGACCTGTCTTTACCTTTGATCCTTGCGAAACATTGACGCTACTAAGGTTGGCATAGACTGTTAGGTAATTGCCATGACGTAAGATAATCGTTTTGTTGTAGTCTGAACTTACAAATATTTTGGATACAACCCCGTCCATAACTGCGACGGCACAAGCTCCGGCAGATGTGGCAATATCTACACCTCCGTTTTCTCTTGTGATATGCGAATTGATCTTATCCTGAGATTTACCATAAGGGACATCGATATATCCGGGAGCGTTGCATGGTTTCATCATCCTGCCTTGCTTGCGAGAGAATGATTTGCTGACACTGCGCTCCTCTTCATTCATGGCATATCCACCTTTTGTTTCTGCTTTACGAATGTCTTTTTTGTCTACCTTCTTGCCGGCTTTTCTTGCCGCCTCTGCACGAGCTTGAGCCTCTCTGGCTTTGCGTTCAGCTTCAGCTATCTCGTAAGCAATCTGCTTCTGTATTTCTTTTGAAAGTTGGTTGGCCTTTTTGCGTTGATCTGTAGCTTGTTTCTGAAGATCTTTGGCTTGTAGACCCAGTTTGTCTGCCTCTTTCTTTAGTTGAGCCTCTTCTGCCAGGAGTTTCTTACTCTCTTGCTCCTTGCTTTGAACAGACTTTTGTTTTGTCTTTTTGGTATTCTCAAGAGCCACTTTTTGACTGCTGAGCTCATCTCTCAATTGACTTAGCTCTTGTGCGGCCTTTTTGTGTGCCCTTGCATAGCTACCCATGTATACAATCCTTCGTGTTCCCTCATCAAAACTGTTGGCTGAAAGTAAAAAAAGCAATCTGTCGATGGAGGATTGTCTTTTTTGCATTGCCTTGACAGTCTTTGCGTAAGCAAGCATCTTTTCCTTTTCTTCCGTTGTCAGCTTATCAATCTTAGCGACCAAAACATTAGCTTCGTCTTGCAGTGTATTGATCTCTTTTGTGATGAGATCGATAAGTTCTTTTCTTTGTGAAACTTGCTGCTTGAGAAGGTTGATCTTCTTTTTGACATCCTTGGTCTTATTTTGAGTAGACAAGAGTTGCTGCTCTGTTTTTTTGAGCGATTTGAGCACTTCTTGCCTTTGTCTTTCGAGGTTTTGTACCTTCTTACTTTTGGTTTGGGCATTTGCACCAACGGCTAAAGCAAAGATGATCGTAAAGAGGATATATAGTTTTCTCATTGGTTTTTAATGATTTCGAATAGTTTTTGAGGGGATACAACGCGATAGCTCTCCTTGACTTTGGGCGAAAAGTCACTATGAGAAAGTGTTCCCTTCCTCCACTTTGAGATGTCTAAAATGAAGATTGGCTCTGATTTGTTGCCATCGAAGAAGGTGCCTGTGATAAGCATTGGCATTAACCCCACTTCGGATGTTCGGTAGTCTTTATAATCTATTCGGGCATAAGTCGACTCGGATTGTCCTAATTGTTTGACAATAAGATAATCGGGTCTTCCAAATTTGTTGATACCAAATAGGATATTGAGTCCATATTCATTGAATGAAATCTCCGTCGTTCCATTGTGATTTTGAATTTTGCAATTCTTAAGCGAGAGTCTCGTTTGTCCTTTAGCAAAGGAGGTAAAAACTTTTGCCTCCATAATTGCTTCGCAAACTTCATACGTGAGCCCGATATGAATCAAGGAGGACAGCTCTTGCCAACTGATTTCTGTCCTTTTGCGAGCAGCTGAGATATTTGCGGTTACACCCTCTTTATTGAGCCACATTCGTCCGGCTTCGAAAAGTGGAAACGGCGTTGCTACAAGTCTGATCGCCTCTCCTTGAGCTATAGCCATATCTATCCGACTTGATAGATTGAGCGAATTGGGTTTGATAGTAGCAGACATGGAGCAGCGAATCTGCTTTTCTGTCGGGTTGTATTCGACAATTCGGCTGGTGAGCTCTGAAATACTGAGTTCAGAAGTTGCCATATGCGGCTCCTTAGCTGTCTTGCGAGTTGCACAACCGGTAATTGATGCAGCTAAGAGTAGCACGCTTCCAATATATATTAGGGTAGTCTTGATTCTCATTGCTTACTTTTTTGCAAAGGTAATGGATTTAGAATCTGTTTCTAATTTATTGAGCAATAGAAACATCTTTTTTGCCGGTAGTCGCTTGAGGCAACCGTCCGAATGAAATGTGGTCTATTACTTCGTATTTTTTGTATGATCTATTTTGTTTTTGATACCTTCCTTTTGGGATTCATCGGCTTTTGTAAGGGCCTTTTGCCAATTGTCCAAAGCCGCTTCGGTGTTGTTTAATGCCTTTTCTATATCTCCCATATGGTCAAATAGAGTGGCAGTGGGTAATTGTGACATGTCGATGGCTTTTTGTTGGATCTCTTTAGCCGTATTGTATCGACCAAGTTTGTATAGGATATATGCCTCTGTATCCAACATGTTTGGATCGCTGTATTGAGTTTGACTATTGGCGGTCATAATCAGTTGAAGTGCAAACTCAAGGTCTTTGTCAGCCAATGCCAAATAGTATGCATAGTTGTTGAATAGAGCAATGTTTGTCCGGTCAGTCTCAAAAGCTTTCTCATACATTTGAAGAGCCTTATCATTTTGCTTTTCGGATTGATACAGATCACCTAAAAAACCATACATCTGACTTATATTGGATGGTGAGCTGTTTTTGTCGTTTGAGCAAGAGCTAATACCTTTTTGTAATACCTTTTCGGCTTGTGAAAGCTCCCTATTTTGGAATAGGGTACTCGCTTTTATAAGGAATGCTTGAGGAATATAGATCTTTTCTTTGATCAGTTCGTCGTACAAAGCATTGAAGTCTTCGATTTTGTTGTTCTGCATATACGCACTCATTAGATCCATATAAAGATAACGGGTATTGGGAAGGTCAAATAGCTTGCACCCCTCTTTTAAGAGGTCAATGCCCTGATCGTAATTATTCAGAAGAACACTGTTGGCATAAACCGAGTATGCCAGGAAATCGTTTGGAAATGCTTCATGATAAATCTTTGTCAAATCAACATAAAGCTCCTTGTTATTCTCATGCCCTTGAAGGTTGTTGCTTATGTAAGAAATAAAACCAAGGGTATCCTGGCTTGTCACACCTTTTTGTTTGACAAACTTCTTAAAGAGGGCTGTCGCCTTTTTTTGATCACCTTTTGCAATGGCCAAAGCTATTTGATTCGAATAAAAAACAGTGGTCTTTTCTTTGTGGTCTTTGGCCCATAGGTTGAGTAGCTCTTGTGCCTTATCCAAACGATTGAGGTTAATTAAGGCGGTGAAGTACCCTTGCTTTATGCTAAGATCTCCCGGGACGATTTTGATCAAAGCGTCTGAAAATTGTTCTAACTTATCATAATCCTTACTCTGCAGAATGTAATTCGTAAGATTGTTGAGCATGTCAATATCAGAAGAGCTCAAACTCTTTTTTGATTTCACATAGCTTAGGAATAGTTCAACTGCTTGGTCTATTTTGTTCTCTTGAAGATTGATATTTATGTTTAATGCTTGCCAAATTGTATTTAATTCGGGATGACGTTTTTCTTCCTTTTCGAGAAGTTGTTTGGCATCACCGAAACGTTTGGTTCTAAGATATACTCCCATCAACAGAAGGGTGTTTTGTGTATCCTCTCTGTTAATTTGATAAGCCTTCTCAAGAAGCTCAATGCATTCGTCCATTTTTGATTCGATGGTGTCAGTAGAAAGACCATCCTGGTTCATAAGAATGGTGTTGGCATAGATCGTATATAATTCTGAATTATTCGGATGTTCACTTATAAGTTTTTGCAAAATTTGAGGGGACAGTTTATTCAGAGCTTTGAGTTTGAGATCTATACTCTCTTTGTCAACTACATCAGAAAGCTTTTTGAGAACATCAGCCCAAACTTTTATTGCACCTATGCTGTCTTGAGTAGCTTCAAGGGCTTGGGCCAAGTGGCTCAGTAGTGTGGTGTTTGGCTCTTGCGAACTCTTAATTGCTGTCTTAAGAACATCTGCAGCCTGCGTGTATTTCTTCAACTTTAGTAGGATATATCCTTCGGTGTCAAGCATATTGGCATCACTTGTATTATCTTGGTTGACAGCCTCTTGAATCATCTCGAGTGCTTGATCTAAGTTTCTGTCATGTTGCGCCAAGAAGTAGGCATAATTATTGAGAAATCCGGCATCATCTGATCCGTTTTCATAGGCCAATTGATAGTATTTTTCGGCCTCTGTGGGGTTGTTGAGATCGGAATACAAATCACCGGCAAGAGAATAGAGCAGTGCCAGATTGTTTTCATCTTCGATCTCTTGAGATGGATCATACCCCTTAATACCTTCCAATATGGTTGTCAAAGCATCCTTAAACTGATTTTCTTGTGCTTGGATCAAAGCATATTTGAAATAGAAAAAGCCATATCCAGGAAATTCTTCGAGAGCTTTTCTACAGATCTTCTTTACATCTTCCGAACTGTTTATGCTTTCTGCTGCATCTATCATTAATGAGTAATAGTCTCTTTTTTGCTCTTCGGGAGCATCTGTCACAACTTTGTCAAGGAGATTGTAAGCCTTGCGGCTGTCGCCCTTGTCCAACAAATAGCTGACGTAATATTTCAAAACATCGGTGTCTGTGGGGTAAGCCTTAAACAGTTTGTTTGTGATGTCATCTCGAAGTTCGGCCGGAATTTGATCGGCAAAAAGAATGCTTTCTATAAGATTATACTTCTCATTTATTGCAACATCTTTAGCCTCAATGAGGTTAGTAAGAGTCTTGTTTAGCTTCTTGAAATCTTTATCTGTTAGGTAAATAAGCCCGGAAGAATAGTAATAGTCATAATCTTTGGTACGACCCTTGTATTCTTTATTTAGCTCTCTCTGAGCCGTTTTTGTATCTTGATAGTGTAAGAAAGCATATAGATAATACCGGAATAAAACTTTATTGTTGGGATATTTATTCCTGATATATTCTGCCAGTTCAAGACATTGTTTTTTGAATTTGTAATTAGGGTCCGAAGAAACAAAGGAGGAGAGAACTTGTTGTGCTTGCTCTGGATTGTTACCTTTATTTATAATGGATCGGCAGATATTCAAAGCCTTGGAGGCCGATTCTTTTGTGCCTTCTTGCAAATATGACAATGCAGCATAAAGAGCATATTGGATATTGTCAGGCTCCAGATTGTAGAGCCTTCTTACCACTTTATGAAGTTCATTTTCATCCGATTCGCCCAATGTAAGTAGTCGATAGTAGAAGTCATTGAATTCTTTGTTGTTGGGCTCAACTTCAAGAGCCTTTTTGATATGATCTTTGCTGAGAGATAAGTAATATGTGCTCTTTTGAGCATTTCCCGGCTCAATCATCAATTGACCATAAGACGTTGCTAAAAGGTAGTTGATTTGAGGATTGTTAGGATTGAGATGGTGTGCTTTGATGAGCTTATCGAGACTTGTGGAGTCTTGATCCATAAATTTGTCATTGACAGCTCCGTAGAAAAGAGAGTCTTGCTTGCCGGTCTTATATTGGGGAAGAGGAACAATTTCTTGTGCATGAAGAGGTGAACATATCATTAGTTGACTACTCATAAGTGCCAGTCCAATGGTCACAATAGCTTTTTTATTCATGTCTTATATAAGTTTACATATTATTAAAATATATGTCCATACCCTGTCCCTGAATTCTCATTAGACCTTTCGTCGGGAATGATTTATACGCAATTCCCTAACAGTCGCATTCTCATTCTAACGATATATTCGAGCTGAACATTGTTATGCACAAAGATAGCAAATTGAATCAGGTGATGAATCTGATATTGAAGGGCATTATTTTAATTGTAAAATGATAGAAAAGTATATCTTTATTCGTCTATTAATAAAGTAGAGCATATTTTACGCTTTTCTCTAAAAAAGTTGTTTTGATCTCCACTCTGTCAGAAGCTTTTTGATAATAGCTTGTAGGATAAACATGGAAAGTATGTGCTCTCTTACTCTAAAACATATAACAATATGAAAAGATTTTACATTTTACCATTGGGATTCTTTGTCTTCATCTTCGTTATGATGGGTTGCACAATCCCCTTGGGGTCAGCCTCTTCCGAAGGACATGTCGTTTATTGTGATCACAACTACGATGTTGTCAAGGAAAGTTACAAATCAAACAAAGGCAGTACGGTCAAAAAGGAGTATTTACTCGAACCTTTTGAAACGTTGAGAGTTAGTTCAGCCTTGAATGTGATAGTGAGCAAGGGTAGGGAATATAGATTGACTGCGGTAGGCTCTTCATCCGTGATGGATAAAATACGGGTGAGAAATAACAATGGAACATTAAGTCTCAGCCTAAAAGGAGAAGTATCTTACAGGAAAAAAGAGAGGTTGCAATTGTATGTGACAACTCCATCTTTGAATTGCATAAACGTATCTGGGGCATCTGTCGTAAAAGGACTCGAACATGCTAATGTTTTTGAAGCAAATAAGATGCGGATAGATTTGTCCGGAGCAAGTGTGATCTCTAATCTTAATCTGAGGTCAGATTACTTAAGTATAGAGGTGTCGGGAGCATCTGCAATGAAAATGGTGGCAGTAGAAAGTAATAGCACAGCTGTGGATGTTTCGGGTTGCTCATCATTTAATATGACCAATAAATCTGACCAATTGAGTTTGGATGTGTCCGGAGCATCCAGTGTAATGATCAATGGAGTGGCAAACTATGTGGCGGCTTCAGCCAGTGGAGCGTCGTTGTTAAGATTGACTAATCTAATTGTAAGATATGGAAAAGTATCTGCCACGGGAGCAAGCCAAATAAGATTGGGAAAGGGAGAATACAAAACCTCCAAAACAAAGTCTTCAGTCATAAAATAATAAACAGATTAAAGAGCAAATGAAAAAAGAGGCAAGCGCCGGATTAATTGGTGCTTGCCTCTTTTTCTGAGGTTAAATTTACAACTTTGTTAGAGACTGTTTTGATTTTGTATGCAGGAGGTCTGAGAGTTGCTATAATGCCGTATTTCAAAACTATAGGGACCTATTTGCGGTCTATTCGGATTGAGAGGGCCCTTTAATGATATTCGGTTGCAACTTCTTGCTCTTACATTTTGATTTAGTCCAAACAGCTCTTGATATTTTTCCTTAGTTCTTCTTTTCTGAATCCGGATTTTGTGCCGGTACCTCTTCAATGATTGTGAGTTCGTACATTTCAGGTTGTTCCGGAAGTTGCTTGTCTGCATTCAGAGCTCGTAGTTTTTTCTTCCCTTCTGCAGTTGCTGTTACGAATACGTTCATACCATCAGGTCTATCCAATGTAATTGTATCACCGGAAATTTTGAACATGCCGTTTTCATTATCATCGGCAACTTCTTTGGGTGTGAAGTACTTGGTATTCATTGTCCAAGTTTTATCTTCATTTAGTTTGAGTGTGACAAGCATACTGCCATCTGCAGCGGCAATGGTATCTTGATATGTACCTACAACAGAAGCCAATGTTCTAGAATCCTGCATCTGTACATTTGCTATACTGTCGGCAATTCTGGCACTGTCTTGTGCTGCATCATTATTTGTCTTATTTCCGCCACAAGCTACTAATGAAAGAGCTATACCTGCAAAAGCAATGATTTTCTTCATTTCAGTTCTCCTTTAATTTTGTAATGGTTAATTACTCTGTTAATAATAACTTTTGTTCTTTCTTCACCCTTAAGCAAAACTTATGGAATTGCTCTTTGAGGTGCTATTCTACGAGACAAAGTTATCATTTTTTTGAATAAATCAGTATTTTTATAAAAATTAGTGTATAAATCTAATCATATTTATTTCTAAATAGGGCGCAAATATACATCAGTTTTTGTTTCGTTGTTGCTCTATAAACAATTGTCTATAGAAAAATATGAAGTTATTTTGACTAATCTTCGTTTTAGCATCCATCACGTATTTGTAATTTGACAAGATTATAAACGAAGGTTAGCTCAAAACAACTTCATTGATCTAATTTCTTTTTAAGAGATATTGCGTAGTAAGTATAAATCTATTAGTCTATATCTTTATTCCATGTTGTTTCGTAACCTTTGATTCTGAACTCTTCTTTTCTTGCCAAAGAGAAGAAATAGTCACTTAATCTATTTACGAATTTCATTACCGGTTCTTCTACAGAAGCTCCCTCTGCATTCATTCTACACATATGTCTTTCTGCCCTTCTGGCAATGGTACGGCAAATGTGGGCTATTGAGGCCTGTCTTCCTCCGCCTGGCAAAACAAATGCTTTCATCTTAGGAACAGCTCCATCGAGTCGATCAATCTCGTGTTCGATCTTTTCGATTGTTTCCGGGAAAATGCGACTCTCGATTCTTAGTTCAGTATTCTCTTGATTTGTAGCTAAATATGATCCGATTGTAAACAGCTTGTGCTGGATCCAAAAAAGAAATTCGTAATCTTCTTTTAGTAGTTGCTCTGAGCATAGCAAGCCAATAAAAGAGTTGAGTTCGTCAATGGTGCCGTAAGCTTCTATTCTTGGATGAAATTTAGGTACTCTTTCTCCTCCCACCAGGCTGGTAGTTCCTTTGTCGCCGCCACCGGTGTACAATAAACTTTTCTTAGTCATACTATTTCTATTGATTAAATTTAGATGTTACTCTTAGCATATTTCAATTGAGATGTGGTATTGCGTGTGTATCGTGTGATATGATCATTTCTTTTATTTCATCTATTCTGTTTCAGTATATTGATTTTGCTTGATGACAGATGATTTGTAATTATATCTCAAGTTGCAAAACCTGTACTCAATATTTGTATCAAAGGTACTATAAAGTAATTAGAAATTATTGAGAATCTATTGTCGATTAAGAGACTGTTTTGAATGAGTTGAAAAGACTTTTCGTGGGTTTGAGGACATTTTCTAAACCTTTTCTTTTCATCTAAAAAGGTTTAAGTTGAATGGTAATAGTCTCAAATATATACTTTGATATAGGAGATAAAATCGAATATATTAATTAAGGAATGTAAATATATTAAGGTCACTTTTGCATAAAAAACACCTTAATATTGACCTCCAAAAGGCCATATTTCTTGTAAAATGGACGGTGAATGTATATAAATAGGTATCTATATATGTTAAATTATATATAAGGCTTTAGTGATTAATATTTTAGCGACTTAAAAATAGCATTTAGGCGGCCTTTTGGGGAAGGTCGCGCGACTTGCAATCCATTCTCGCGCGACATTGAAAGTAAACTCGCGCGAGGTTGCACCTGAAGTAGCGCGACTTCGCATATCAAGGTCGCGCGAGAACGGATCTAAAGTCGCGCGAGAATAGATTGCTTCTCGCGCGAGCTTATTTGTTAAAATAACGCATAAAAAAGCCCGTTTCGTACTATAAAAACGGGCAAAGTCGTTAGGAATGTCAGGTAACCCTAACCCTCGAATTTAAGGATTTGGGATTGAAAGAGTGTTGTTTGAGCAGCTTTTTGATTACCAGTCAAGATAATAGTATTTAACAAATGAAAGCCTCTTAGTATGAACTTCACAGCGCACAAAGAAAGAGTATTTTTGAGATTGTAACTAAGACTTGAGGTATTGTTGGTTTGCTCCTCTTTGACAAGACATATCTTTCTCTCTTGGAGGAGTGTTTCTCCAAGAGAAATGGTTATCAAAAAGATAGTAAGTAATATGCTTATCATCATGGTTTTAAATTCTTTTATGAGTGGCCAAGATACTGAAAATAAATCTCATTCACAAAGACATATCATTTACCTTAAAGATGCTATTGCAGTAAAGTAAATTGCTTCGTTGATCTAAGATTAAACCTAAGAGTGTGATAAGACAAACTTTTCGAAAAGAATTATATCCATTTTGATAATATTATGAGACAGATTTTTGATGCATGTAAGAGTTCTCAAGACAATGCAAGTTAAGTATATTGCAGCTATCAGCCCTCTCTAAATAAATGCTTTATAATGTCTTTTATGTAATTTCTTGTTGGTAAAAGCTATGCCTGAAGTCACCATATCTATGGATACCGATATGCCCGGGTTTCCTATGATCTGTTTCCATATCTCTTTGACCTTCTCATCTTTCAGATTGAGCATAATAGTCTCGTTGCCTTGTTGAGAGTTGATAATCTTTTGCACAAAAGTTTGGGTTGTGTTGTGATCTGCTTTTTCGATTAGGATAAGATCATGATTATCCACCTTCTCATTTAGATAAGAAATGGTAAGAGGCCTGTTTCCCTTTGCCTGTTTAATGTATTGTTCGGTAATTGGAGACTGATTTTCAAGGATGCAAACCTTTTCGATCGGCATACGATCGGTCATTCGAAAGATAAGCTCCAACTCTCGTTTGGTCCATGCCGATTCCTTTTTATGATTTTGGTATTCGGCCCGAAGCTTTATAAAAGAGTAGTAGGGGGCCCTCTCTTCTATGTAAGTTGTGATAAACTTAAATACAAAAGGTGAGTGTACATGATGCCCCCTACGATGTATGGTAAATCTCCAGGCTTTTTTGAGTTGATCTTTTAACTTCATTGTGATAGGTTAGAAAAAATACTTCATCTTCTTTTTCTCTCCGGTTTTGTAAGCTTTGAGAGGTTCTGACTGTGAGAAGAGATTTTTCCCTCTGATAGATCCAAATAGTTTTGATCCTACCTTTTTGATAAGTGTTCTGGATTTCTTCATCTCTTCGAAGAATTGCTCCAAAGTGTGTTTCCTGAACTTTAGGATATTGTTCAATTCGTCTGAGTCTGCAAAATATCCTCCAATACTATTTCTTTCTGCAAAGCAATGCGATGGTATCTCAACTTGGTCCATGCCCAATATTGCAAAATACCTTTTCAGAAAGTCTCCATAAATGATTCTGCACTCTTCACCTCCGCCAACGTTATAAGTGTGATTCCAAAGGCTGTTTCGTTGCTCGTATGCGTTTAAGATAGCAGAAACAAGATCTTCGTAGTAAATCATTTCTAATCTGGTACTTAGAGGTGTCCTAAAGAGCTCGGCACCGCCGAGAGAGTTGCCCGGGTATAGCGTTAGTCCGGGTCTGTATATAATCCATTCAGTCGAAGTGCCACGGATAACCTTTTCTGCCTGAATCCTTGTTATGGCATCATAATCTCCAAGGGATGGTCCTACGGGATCTGTTACCGAAATCATTGGAGCCGAAAGTCTATCTCCATAAACAGAGTCTGATGATACGTAAAGCAGTAGGGGATTGTTGTCAACTTTTTCTATTGCTGTGACCAGATTTTGAGTTCCATCTACATTGATTTCCTCAGCAAGTTGGAGTTTCTTAAATGCTTTTGCTCTCGGAAAATGATGCAAGTCAATGACAAAATCAATCTCTTTGAGAGCTGAGGTCAGGTTGTCTGCATCTTGACTAATATTTCCATAGTATGTAGTAATATGTTCTCTATACTTATCAAATAAGGACATGTTGCGTCCTGTTTTATTGTCATAAACGACGATCTTACCTGACCAGTTTGTTTCTACAAGTCTTTTTAGGATTGCTTGTCCCAATCTTGTTGCCGCACCGACAAGAAGTATATTGGGTTGATTAGATATGTTGCTAATTGTGTTCATAATCATTCCTGTTTTTAAGTTGATAAAAGGGGGATATAGTTGCTATGATGAAACATATGATGTTTGTATTTTGTTTGGAGATTGTTGAAAATGAAAGATTTATCAGTTGAGACCTCCTTATAAACTCAAACTGAAAATCTCTTTCGAACGGCTTTAAGATAAGTCCAAACAGCTTCATTGTCTCGTTATTCCTGTTTTATATCAATTCATCTTCCCATATTCGACATCATTTTGTTGTGACAATTCATTTCGAAACAACAGTCATCCATTTGACTATGGTTTAACAAATATGCAAATTATCTTGCAGAATATCATTATAGAATTGACTAAATCACAAAAAAGTTTTGGACTATTCGAGGGTTGCAGCAAAATAGATTTGAAGATTAAGAAGTGTCTTGGGATCCTTTATCAGATCGCGTAAGTCTCTAATTGCTGAGTCATATCCTGCTATGTTCATAGATCAGAAAGCAATAACGGCACCTTGTATCTTATCTTTTTCGTGAAGTTATCTTATTTGTTTGTAAAGTTGTGAGAATGGCACCTCATATATGTTCTCAATGGAAAATCTCTGTCGACGATTTCAAAACGTAATGAATATGCTTTATTCGAAACGCATTGTTTTGGCAGGAGAGATGCGGGATATCATTTTCGTTGGTCCTAAGAGCATGATAATAATGACTATGATGGCTGCAATGTTGACGAGACCCCATATCCATAGATTAAATGATATCGGAGCATAGTCCATAAAATATATTTCGCGATCCAACTTGATGACTTTGAAATACTTTTGAATACAACATAAGGAGAATGCAATCAAATTGCCCCAAGCGATACCTTTCAGGATTAACAGTGTGGATAGTCTTAGAAATATTAGTCGAATACTTCTGTTTGTTGCACCCATAGCCTTGAAAACAGCTATCAGATTTACCTTGTCCAAAACAAGTATGACCAATCCTGAGATCATTGTAAATCCGGCTACCAGCGCCATGAGTATGAGTAGTAGATAGATGTTCGAGTCTATCATGTCCAGCCATTCATACATTTCCGGATTCATCTCTTGAGTGGTGCTTAATCCCAACTTGTATTCTTTGGGAAGAAATGGAGATTCGATTAGCTCCCTTGTCAGTTGCTCTCTGATGCTATTTGTACTTAGCTTATTGTCAATCATAATCTTGACATAAGATATTTCATTCTTATCCCATGCCAGCATTCTTTGCAATAGGTCAAGTTTGATAATGCATGGATCTGTACTCTTGGTCGAAGCATAAATCCCTTTGATGATGATAGGCCTTACTTTGATCGATCCATTATCAACGATGTATAGCTTCGTTTTGTCACCAATCTCAAGATTGAGTTTGGAAGCTACCTCTTGGGTGATCATTGCTGCATTGTTGTCATCTGGAAACTGTTTGATCGAAGCACCTTCGATGATGAGCGAATTGAAGAGCGTTAGATCAGCCATAGTGTCTACCCCCATGACAGTCATACTCGCAAAAGAAGAATCTTGCTTTACGATACCCGCTGTCAAACCTATGGGCGTAGCGGATA
The DNA here is from genome assembly GCF_042654485.1 of Falsiporphyromonas endometrii. Classification (NCBI taxonomy): domain Bacteria; kingdom Pseudomonadati; phylum Bacteroidota; class Bacteroidia; order Bacteroidales; family Porphyromonadaceae; genus Falsiporphyromonas; species Falsiporphyromonas endometrii. The sequence continues at coordinate 14,257 of NZ_JBHSGO010000205.1, forward strand.
TTACCCCCGGGGTCTTTCGTATTTCGCTTAGGATTTGTGTCGGAACTTCTATGGGAAGTGATTTTTCGCTCGGATTGTTTGTATAGCGGCTTAGGGCGATATCTCCGGTCAATGCTCGTGTGTATGTGGATGCTTGTTCTTTAAAGCCCAGCGTGATGGCTACTGCAATCAGCATTACAGCAATGCAAAGGGCCACACCTATGACTGATATTCTTACAATGGGAGATAATGCAGATTTGCCATCTCCTAAGCCTTTGCTATTTCTAAATAATCTTCTTGCTACAAATGAATGGTAATACATAATGCTGAAAGATGTTGGTCTATTAGTTGAAGATTTTGTTTAGAAGCTGAAATAGTAACTCTTTGTTGCTGATGGCGCTTCCGGTATCTACCCCCTTTGACATTGCATCCACTATTCGAAGATATCTAATGATCTCATATACTTTCATCGGAGAATATATCCTTAATGCGTTGGCATAATCCCTTGCCTGAAATCTATTTCTGAGTTCGAGTGCTTTCATTAGGCCCGCTTCAGACTTGTCGGGAGAATAGCAAGCACACATTAGAAGAGAAAAGAAGTTGAAAAGGATGGCCAAAATCGGTTGGATAGGGTAGTTCTTTTCGTTTTTGCCAAACTGTATAGCAATGCGATAGGCTTTTTCGCGGTCCCTTCGGGTCACTGCATTAAGGAACTCAAAACCATTGTATTCCTTACTTATCCCTATATGCTTTTCGATTAGCTCCGGTGTAATCTGTAATCGCAAATTACCATTCTGCTTGAGAATAATCATCAACTTGTCAATTTCGCGATCTATTTTTTCAAGATCATTGCCAAGGAACTCGGCAAGCATACTGGCTGATTGGGGGTCTATGATGCCACTTTTGCCGGTTACAAGCATCTGGATCATATCGGGAAGCTTATAATCTTGTATACGGTTTGATTCGAAAAGTGCATCGAGCTCGATTGCTTTTTTGAATAGGACTTTTCTTTTGTCTGCTTTCTTTTTGGTAGCAATGACAAGGGTAGAAGTCTCCGGTATGGATTCAAGATAGGGAGCCAGCTTGTCAAGATCGGATATTTGTTGAGCTTCTTTGATGACGATCAGCATGATTTGTCCAATCATGGGCAGTCTCATCGAATCGGATATAACATCTCTTGCTTTGACATCATTGGAGCCATAGGTAACAATTTGATCGAAGTCTCGATTCTCTTCTGCCACGAGGTTGTTTTCGAACAGATTGACCAACTTGTCTATGTAGTAGGGTTCATCACCTGCCAACAAATAGAATCTTCGAGTTTTTTTATTTTTTATCTCCTGAATAATCGTATCGTAATTGAGAGCCATAGATAATGTTACCAGCTAAATTTGATATGCTTGATTGTGGAAGAGTCGCTGCGAAGGATGTTGAGTGCTTCAATGCCCATGCAAAGATGTTCGAAAGCAAAATGTTGGGTAACATATTTGTCGCTTTCCTCTGTCTTGACCCCTTCCGGTTGCATAGGCATATCGGAAATCATCAAAAGGGCACCAACCGGAATCTTGTTTGCAAAACCAACTGTAAAAAGAGTGGCAGTCTCCATGTCTATACCTGTGGCATGGGTTGATTTGAGAAAAGCTCTAAAACGATCGTCATGCTCCCAGACTCTTCTATTGGTTGTATATACCGTGCCGGTCCAATAGTCTTTGTGCCGATCCGATATGGCTGTTGATATTGCCTTCAACACAGAGAAAGAGGGTAGTGAAGGAATGTCGTGTATCAAGTAGTCGTCACCTGTCCCTTCCCCCCTGATAGCGGCGATAGGTAAGAGATAGTCTCCAACCTCATTGATTGACTTAAGTCCTCCACATTTGCCTAAGAAGATAACTGCTTTGGGTTGAATGGCAGAGAGCAAATCCATCATTGTGGCAGCATTAGGGCTACCCATTCCAAAGTTTATTAAGGTCATTCCATCGGCAGAAAGAGTACTCATCGGGTAACCTTGCGGCTCATATTTCAGCTTATATTTTTGAGCAAACAGCTCCATATATGCAGCGAAGTTGGTGATTAAGATATAGTCGTCGAAATCCTCTAATTTGCGACCTGTATATCTCGGCAGCCAATTCTCTACTATTTCTTGTTTTGTACGCATAAAATTATACTTTTGTTCAGGAATATGTCATAACTCTATTGTTGTCCGAAGATGGCATATCATTCGGCTCATACGATAGCAAATGTACATCTTTCAGATTCAAAGGTACGATGATTGAACAATAGATTCATAAAAGCTTGCTCTTTGAAGTGAGTTTAGTCTTTTTGAGTCATTTTTAATTATGGGTGTCAAGTCGTCCTTTCTACCATTAAAGGTACTGTATATGCCCCAAAATATCAATTGCATCCCGCTTCAATTACCACCATGTACCCTAACTCTCAGGCCAAGAGAGGATGGTTATGGGGAGGATGTGTTTGATTTTACGAGACGCCGTTATGTCAAACTTACTCCTGAAGAGTGGGTTCGTCAGCACTTTGTCTGCTATTTGGTCAATCATCTGGAATATCCTTCGGGGCTCATAGCCAATGAAGTTGAGATTGAGGTGGGTAATGTTAAGAAGCGATGTGATACTATTGTATATGACAAAAGTCTACAGCCGGTGATGCTTTTGGAGTACAAAGCACCTCAGGTTGCTCTTACGAAGGCAACTGTAAATCAAGCTCTTCGTTATAACCTGGAGTGTCGTGTACCGGTCATTGTTTTGAGCAATGGCCTGACTCATATGGCTTTTGGAATGAATTATGATGACAATCGAGTATCAGTGTTGAATCATATTCCTAATTATAATGAATTAATCAGTGACTCTAATGAGTCTTCATAATATATATCTATGATATTTTTAGAAGCTAACCATGTGCATAAGGCTTATGCCAATCATGTTGCATTGAATGATGTGAGTATAAGTGTCGAGAGAGGAAAGGTTTTTGGTCTGCTGGGTCCTAATGGAGCCGGTAAGTCCTCCCTGATTCGTATCATCAACAGAATTACTGCTCCGGATAAAGGCGAAGTTCTTTTTGATGGGCACCCACTGTCAGATCGAGATATTTCCCGTATTGGATATCTTCCTGAAGAAAGAGGGTTGTATCGTAAAATGAAAGTTGGCGAGCAGGCGATATATCTTGCTCGACTAAAGGGAATAGACAAGGCTACTGCCACCAAGCGTTTGAGTGAGTGGTTCGAAAAGTTTGATATCATGCCTTGGTGGAACAAGAAGGTAGAGGAACTGTCTAAAGGTATGCAGCAGAAGATCCAATTTGTTTCAACGGTGATCCACGAGCCGGACCTTTTGATTTTTGACGAACCTTTTAGTGGATTTGACCCTGTAAATGCCGATTTACTTAAACGTGAAATTTTGGAGCTACGAGACAAGGGGCGTACAGTAATCTTTTCCACTCATAACATGCAGTCAGTAGAAGAGGTTTGTGACGACATAGCATTGATCAATAAATCTCGTGTCGTGCTCAATGGTAATGTGGATGAGATTAAACGTCGTTATCGTCAAGGCATTCTTTCTTTATCTCTCGAAGGGGCCGAAACTCTTCCTGACTCGTTCTTACAGGGACTTGATATTCTTGATCATAAACATAAGGGTGATAAACATATGTTGCGAATCAAACGTAGCGAAAATGTTACTAACCGAGATATTATAACCATGCTTCCCGAAGAGGTTTCTTTGATGAAATTTGAGGAGGAGCTTCCTTCAATGAATGATATATTTATCCAAACCGTAAAGGAGGACGTCAACAATGAAAAGTAAGATTGGCATTATTATAGGTCGAGAGTTTGGTATCAGGGTACGCAAGAAGAGTTTTCTTGTGATGACTATTTTGATGCCTATATTGTTTATCGGTATCATAACCCTGCCTATATTCTTGGCTAAGTTTAGCAGTAGTGAGATAAAGACCGTAGCTGTGATTGATGCTACCGGCAAATATTTGCCCCTTCTGAAGGATACGGATGACTTTCATTTTATAGCGGCTGACAAACCTGCTTCGGCTTATCGCTCGGAGGGTAGCAAAGATTGTGAAGTGGAGGCTGTAGTAGACATCAGTGGTCCGATCTTGGTGGGTGATTCGCTGACAGTTGCTCCCGACCGTGTTAATATTTATTCTTTTAAGCAGATGCCTACAAAGCTTCAAGAATATGTCAATACAACTTTATCTTCCTATCTCACAAATGAACGTCTTAAGTTGTATAATATCAACAATTTGGATGAAATAATGCAGCGTGCAGAGGTTCATGTCAATCCAAGGACTTTTAAGTGGAATGATAAGGGCGAATTGGAGCGAACAAGTGGCGATATAGCCGGTGTGCTGGGGCTTGTCCTTACATTTGTGAGTTATCTTTTTATCATGATGTATGGAGCCATGGTATTGAGTGGTGTTTTGGAGGAGAAGAAGAGCCGTATCATGGAGGTGATGGTTTGCTCTGTCAAGCCTTTTGATCTTATGATGGGTAAGATCATCGGTATTGGTTTGGTTGGCTTACTTCAGATTGTCCTTTGGATTGTCTTGAGTGCCGGACTGATCTTTGGTATGCAGTTTTTGACTCTTGGAGGTATTTATGATTCGGCTACCATAGCCAATATGCAAATGTCTCAGATGCAGGGAGGTATGCTTTCTTCGGGTATGTCTGCCGAAAATCTTAACCAGATGCAAGACATTATGAGCAGTATTGCGAGTATCAACTTTGGAGAAATCTTATCTATGTTTATGCTTTACTTCATTGGTGGGTATCTTCTTTATGCATCTCTTTTTGCTGCTATCGGTGCTGCTGTGTCGAATGATGAAGACACCAATCAGTTTATGATTCCGGTATCGGTGATAATGCTGTTCTCTTTTTATGCCGCTTTAGGTTCAAAAGATAATCCCGAGGGTCCATTGGCCTTTTGGTCTTCTATGATACCATTTACCTCTCCTGTTGTGATGATGGTCCGTTTGCCTTATGATGTGCCAATATGGCAAGAGATATTGAGTGTGGCGATTTTGTTTGCAACATTTGTCCTCGTGACCTGGATTGCTGCCAAGATATATCGTGTTGGTATCTTGATGTACGGCAAAAAGCCCTCTTTGAAGGAAATGTGGCATTGGATAAGTTATAAATGAGTTGCGCCTATCGACTGTTGATATGGTCGGTATGGCTCTAAGCCAATGTCTTTGAGATAGATATTAAGGGTGTGCTTCTTGGTGTAAATCAGGAGGTACACCCTTTGTCCAACCGAACTTCTAACTATTATGCTTTTACCCGATAAGACGATTTTAGATGACTCCATAAGGAGAGATGATTATGCTATGACCTTTTATTTTGAAGCTCCTCACAAGACTTTGTCCACCTGTAATCTCAATGGAGGAATAAGACGAGATTTGAAGGCCGTGTTTAATCATAGTTGTTCCAACACCTATTGGGTCAAACATAAGGAGCCTGCCAATATGGACAACTTTAGCATTTTGGGCTACTATTCAGAGATTGCTCAGCGAATAGGGGTTGATCCAAGATTTGTTACCGGCCTTTCGACAGCTGCGAGGATAGAAAATACATCTTATTCAAGACTTACACTCAAAACACTTACTGTTGAGGTCTTTGCGACAGCCGGATTGGATGTGAATGCGGGAAGAGCCGGTGATCCGGCAGCTTGGAACGAACTTGATGAGCAGGATTTGATGCCTCCTGCCGGCACAATCAATCTCTTCATCTTTATCAACGGCAACTTGGATGATGGTACGATGGCAAGGGCTTTGGTAATGGCTACTGAAGCCAAGACCTCCATATTGCAGGATTTGATGGTTTCCGGTTCTTATTCCGAAGGTCTGGCTACAGGTACCGGTACAGATGGGGTTGTGATTGTATGTGACGAAAATTCACCAAACAGACTTACCAATGCGGGTAAGCATTCTGTTTTGGGTGAAATGATTGCCAAGTGTGTAAGGCAAGCCATAGCTGATGCCCTTTTTAATCAATCTTTGCTCAGCCCTTCAAGGCAATGTAATATTTACTATCAGCAAAAACGATATGGGATTACACCCCAAAGTCTGCTTAGTATCTTACAAACAAATCACCCCGAGATAACTTCTCAACAAGACATTGAATGCTTCAAAAAACTTATTGTACAGATCTTAAAGGATCATGATTTGGTAGCAAAAGTAGCAGCCCTATTCCAGGTCGTGGACGAAAATCGCAATGGTTTGTTGCCGGACACTTCTTTGGAGAAGGTTGCTTCCATTTTACTTCCGACGCTATTGTTGTCACAAAAAGATGAGTTGAATATTCCTAAACTATGTGATTTTGAGAGCCATGTAGATCTTCCGTTGTCACTGAAGTGGAAAGAACCGGATCTTAGTCTGTTGGCAGAAAACAGACAAGATCTTTTTACATTTCCGGAGGGGAGACTGCTTAAGCTCAATAAGAGCCGTACTGCCAAATATTATGAGGCTGTAGTCTGTTGTGTGGCAGAGGCTTTGACCAAGAATGTTTTTTATATGTTTAAGAGTATTTAGGTTACTTATCCAAATACTTTTTGATAAACTCCTCTTCATTCATAAGATAAATACCCAGCTTGTCTGCCTTCTCTTTTTTTGAAGGTCCCATGTTTTCTCCCATCAAAATAAAAGCAGTTTTGGACGATATAGAAGAAGAGGCTTTTGCTCCCAATTTGTCGAGAATATCTTTATACTCATCTCTTGAATGATGACTAAAGACCCCGCTAATAACGACAGTCTGCCCCTTTAGAGGCTGTTGTTGCGGTTCGATTTGCTGCTCTTCATCTTCTTCCGGATTAAGTGCAACTCCAAGTTTGATTAGTTCATCAATGATAGACTTGTTTACATCACTTTTGAAATAATCTACTACAGATTGGGCAATCACATCGCCAACATCCGGAATACTTTTAAGTTGCTCGAGACTATAGTTCTCCAAGTGTTCAATCTTTTTGGCATACTTTGCCAAACTCTTCGAGACAGTTTCACCGACATAACGAATCCCAAGACCAAAGATGAGTGCATGAAGTGGACGTTCTTTGGACTGAGCGATGCTTTTAACCAGCTTCTCAGCTGCCTTTTCGGCAAACCCGGGCAATAGTAACAGATCTTCCGGCTGAAGTTTGTACAAATCTGCAATGTTGTGTACCAATCCCAAGGTGCAAAGACGATCGATTGTTTCCGGTCCTATATTGATGTCTGCAGCTTTTCTCGAGCAATAATGCTCTATCTTCCCTCTTTGTTGAGTGGGGCATCCATTGGCATTGGGGCAATAGTATGCCGCCTCTCCTGCTTCTCGGACCAAGGGTGTGCCACAGTCGGGACAATTCTTAATAAATTCTATTGGAGCACCTTCCAGATCTCTCATCTCAGTATCTATACCTACAATCTTAGGTATGATCTCACCCCCCTTTTCGACATATACATAATCTCCGGAATGGAGACCGAGCTCACGGATGATATCCGCATTGTGCAACGAAGCTCTTTTGACGACAGTGCCACTTATTAGGACGGGATCCAAGTTTGCCACAGGAGTGATAGCTCCTGTTCTACCCACTTGATATTCCACGCTAAGAAGTTTTGTGCGAGCTCTCTCAGCTTGATATTTGTAGGCAATAGCCCAGCGTGGGCTTTTGGCTGTATAACCGAGTTTTTCTTGTTGTCGAATGGAGTCAACTTTTAGTACAGCCCCGTCTGTAGCTACGGGTAAATCTTTTCTTTTGATATCCCAGTAGGTCAAAAAGTCATAAACCTCCTCGAGTGTCTTACATTGTTTGATAGCTCCGCTTACCTTGATCCCCCATTTCTTACATGTTTGAAGCCTTTCATAATGGCTGTCACTCATTTGAAGGTCGCCGGGGAGATAATAGAAATAGGCATCAAGGTTTCTCGCAGCTACGATGCTTGGATCAAGCTGCTTGAGTGTGCCACTTGCAGCATTGCGCGGATTGGCAAAGGGCTGTTCGTTGTTTTTGACTCTTTCTTCATTTATTCGATCAAATGAGGCAAAAGGAAGTAGACATTCACCTCTAACCTCCAAATCGGAAGGGTAGTCTGACCCTCTCAACTTAAGTGGAATCGATTTGATTGTGCGGACATTGGCTGTCACATCATCGCCAAATCGCCCGTCACCTCGTGTTACGGCTTTATCCAAGATGCCGTCTTTATATATCAATGAGAGCGACAGTCCATCAAATTTGAGTTCGGCCGTAATCAAGAAATCCTCTTGTAGAGATGACTTGACCCGGTTGTAAAACTCCCCAACCTCATCATAATTGTATGTGTTGCTCAGCGAAAGCATGGGGTAGCGATGCTCAATCTCTTCAAATCCCTCCGATTTGTCGGCTCCCACTCGTTGCGTGGGGGAGTCTTTCGTAATAAGATCCGGATTGCGAGCTTCCAACTTTTCTAACTCTTTCATCAGTGCATCATAATCCATATCACTAATCTCCGGCTGTGATAGCACGTAGTATAAGTATTCGTGATGTCTGATTTGTTGTCTTAATTCTTCTATGCGTTGGGAGTCTTTTGCTTTGTTTATTTCAACCATATTTTCGCTTCTATGTGAAAGGGTTTGTCTAAATAATCTATTCTTTGAATGTGATGTACACATGATTGCTTTGGCTACATACGTCAAAGTCTTCTGCTATCGTGAGATCAACATACAGCCATTTTAGCTCTCAATGTACAACTCATTCAAAGGTAGATATACTGCATTTTATATGCAATTTTTGAGATCTTGATATAAAGGAAATACATCAAACAGCCAATACAATAGGCTGAAAGAGTCTCATTAATTTTCAAACAATGTACATACGGTTTTTCTATGTACCCTTTACACAATGATGTTGCATTTGCCTTCTTATTTTTTATCAAAAGAAATGCTTTCGTCAGCTGTTGATACAATTCTTTTGGCACTTTCCGATGTACTCATTTTTCTTGTTCTTTTTAACTTGTCATTACCTATAAATAGGGAGATGGAAAGAGTTACGGATGGCTTGTGCCAGTTCTTTTTGAAGCGCATCTCTGTAGGTAAGCCTACTACTTGCCCTTCAGCAATATTACTATTTAGGAGGTCTCGTCCGGAAAGAGCAAATTTCCAATGAGCAACCCTTTTACTTACAGTCAGATCGATCCACCATTGGGGCTTTGTAGTTTTATATACCCCCATATATAATGGACTGTAATAAGTCACTTGAGCCAAGATATTCCAACTCTTTGGAAGGTTTAGATTTTGGCTGTGCATCAGATAATAGGCATTAAATACCATGTTTATATGATTATTGTTGACAATCCCTTTGTCAAACTGTCGATGAAAGGCAAAGTAAGTGGTGACAAACCAATTTATGCCTATATCTCGATTGTTGATGATGGGTATCGGCAATCCTGCAACAACTCTGAAATAGCGACTCTTGTCCAAATTGTTGCGAGACAGATAGTGGTTGCTTCCTTGTTGGCTGATCATCTCTACAATGGGATGTTTTTCATCTGAGTAACTGAGCTCCAAACTTGCAGCCCTCATAAAGGAGTAGGTCAACGAAATATTATATCTAAGAAGCTGTTTAAATTTAATTGAAAAACAATCTTATACAAGGTGTTAATATATTGAATATCAGTAGGTTAGTTGATTTATTATTTGTAACTTTATGATTATCAAACAATTAAAGTTATGGAACA
>NZ_JBHSGO010000206.1:0-24082 GCF_042654485.1 Falsiporphyromonas endometrii
CTGACAGACAATTCGAAATAATTTCTTTAATTTGTACTCGTGTAAGATTCATACGGTTTATCGTTTTATTTTGTTTTTTTCAAAGATAACAGTCTTGAGTCTTACACACTTTTTCGGGACAGTATCGTTTTGTTGATTTCGGTATTCAACTCAAGTTACTTACAAGTATGTTTTTCTCTCATACTCAAAACTGATACTCACCAACAAATCCTTTAAACAAAGTCATCAAATTTTCCCGTAAAGCCGTAACAACGCACGATTAGCCATTAAAAGGCATATTTAATGCCCCTCGTTAAGAACTACTTTTTTTATTACTAATTGAGAAAATGTTGAATAGGTCATATCAAGAAGCCCTCAACCATTGTGTTTATGCAGCCGGCATTTTATCTTGAAAAACAAGATCTCTTTTGAGAAGTAATATGAGCTAAACTGAAAACACATTAAAGATTAAGAGTGAAATCAACTCTTTGACATAGGAAGATGCCTTATGCGAAGAAGAGTTTGGCTTTATGGAAGTATTCTTTGTCGGAATACATGAAAAAACAAGTCGTCCAAAACTAAGTGAGATTATAGACTAAGCACACATGATAAGTAATATTCCTTGATTAGAAATTATTGCTGTTGTATAAAGGTAGATAAGGTCATATTGAAGTATCCCTACTTTATTTATGGGGATGAGTATCTCAATTTTTAAAGATAAGCTCCCTTTTTGATCCTAAAGTCGGCTGTCCGACAAAAACACCTTCAAGATTGAGTAACAAATCAGCACTTGATCCACACGAATGTCTTATGGGGCAAGGGGGTTGCCTAAATGGATGCTTTTTCTTTCTGTGAATGTGTTGAAAGGTAGGCTGTCTGACAAAAACTAAGCATGATTAACAGGCTAATATCACAGAATAGGTAATTCCGTTTGGTTAGAGAGCAATCGTGAGGCTGTTTATATGAAATCCAACTTTGATGGGCAGCCAAAACTTTTACCGGGAATAATTAGAAATATTGCTGTTGTTATAATGTTACCTTTATCACCGAAATCTCCAAATTGGACAAATCATACATGTCAAGATGTGAAAAAAGGCAACATTGCTATCCAATTAAGGTAGATAAGGTCATATTGAAGTCTCCCCAACACCTTATTTATGCATATATCAATTTTGAAAGATAAGCCCCTTATGATTCTAAAGTCGGCTGTCCGACAAAAACACCTGCAAGACTGAGTCATAAATCAGCATTTTATCCAAGCGAATACCTCATCACCATTGTAACCGAAGCCCCTTTTAGATGACGAGAAATACCACAACATCTAAAAGGGGCTTGGTTATTATACTTTACAACTGTCGTTGTTCAGAAAAACAGCACAAAATGGAAAGAATTGAATTTATCAAAGCAGTTCAATCTGTGTCGGGCTGATCTTTCGTCCACAATACTTACATCTTATCACCTCTTCTTTGTCATCTACAACATAGAAATGAGTTTTCATTGGCTCATTGTTAGTGATACATTTAGGGTTTGGACATTTTACCAATCCTATGATCTCTTCGGGGACAGCAATCGCTCTCTTCTCAACAACTTCATAATTTTTGATGACATTAAGTCTCACATTGGGAGCCAAGATAGCAATGCGACTCAATTCCTCTTCACTAAAGAATCTATCAGAGATTTTGATAACACCTTTCTTACCTTGTTTGATACTTGGAAAATTGTTTCCGAGCGTTATTGGTGAAGACATCTCTTCAAGTCCCAATATAGCTGCAACCTTAAATAACTTATTTGTCGGAATATGATCTATAACGGTGCCGTTTTCAATAGCAGCAACCAACAACTTTTCTTTATTCATCTTGATGAATTTATTTAACGTCAATACCCAATACATGACAGATTATACTCTGTCTTACAAAAAGCCCATTACCCGCTTGTTGCACAAAATATGCAAACTTAGTATCGTCCACATCGGTAGAGATCTCGTTTACTCTGGGCAACGGATGCAATATTTTCATATGTTCTTTGGCCGGAGAAAGCATATCTGCAGTCAGTCGATACACATCCTTTACTCTCTCATACTCCTCCATATCAACAAAGCGCTCACGTTGCACCCTTGTCATATAAAGAATATCTGCCTCGGCTATTACTTCAGAAGAAAAGTCCGAAGTTTCCTCAAATGGCAAATGATGTGAACGGCAATACTCTTTGTACTCTTCAGGAAGAGCCAGCTCTTCCGGTGCTACAAAAATGAATCTCGGTCTATAATTAGACAAACCGGAAATCAAAGAATGGACCGTACGACCATACTTCAAATCACCGACCATTACAACGGTGCGATCATACAAAGTGCCTTGGGTCTTACGAATAGAATACAAATCAAGCAAAGTCTGAGAGGGATGCTGATTAGCCCCATCACCGGCATTGACAATTGGCACTCTATTTAGTTCGGAAGCATACAATGCAGCCCCTTCCAAAAAGTGTCTCATCACGATAAGATCAGCATAATTTGACACCATCGAAATGGTATCCTTGAGACTCTCTCCCTTGGAAGTGCTCGAAGACTTCGCATCAGAAAATCCGATAACCCTTCCTCCAAGCCTATTTACGGCAGTCTCAAAACTTAAACGAGTACGGGTAGAGGGCTCGAAGAAGAGCGTTGCCACGACCTTATTCTTAAGCAAATCTCGGTTGGGTTGCTCCTCAAAAAGCCTTGCTTTATCCAGAATTTCTTCAAGTTCGGTCTGACTTAATTGATCAATGCTAACTAAATGATTCATCGTATTATTATTTGAAAATGTCACATCAACAGAAATGCACGGAACCATCGGATGCGATTATCAATACTACAGAAAGATACCTATCAACAATAGCTTTCCTCAGCCTTAATCTCGACGTCCCCTCCTCACATTTGTTATTGACACAAAGATATAGAATCTTTCGACTTTTCAATATCTTTCAAAACAAATGTTAATACCATAAAGGTACTTTCGTACTTTTGGCACATCAAAGCAATGAGATCACTTATGTAACATTTGTCCACGTCTCAAACAAATTGTGGCCTGGTCATATTCTACATGTGAACAGGTCATTATCGAGAGGCTATATTTTTCCCCCTTATATAACAAAGTCGGAACCAGTCATTAAAACCAGGCTCCGACTTGATATTTATATCTACTACAATTTCTTAAAGAAAGTTTTTCAATTTCTCTTGAAGCTCTTTTCTTGCGAAGAAAATTCTACTTTTCACTGTGCCTAACGGTAGATCAAGTGCATCAGATATCTCGTTGTATTTGTATCCACTTACATACATAGTAAAAGGAATACGCATTGCTTCCGGCAACAAATCGATAGCTTTTGATATTTCCTTGTAATCCATTGATGAATCGGGAGTAGGAAGAGTTCCATCATCCAATACCAATTGATTGTAAGGGTCTGCGTTCGCATCTATAATGGTTTGAGATCTAACCACGCGATGATAATTGTTGATAAACATATTCCTCATCACAGTCAAGACCCAACCCTTGAAATTAACATTGTCCTTAAATTTCTCCTTGTTATTCAAAACCCTGAGAGATGTCTCTTGAACTAAATCCTCGGCATCATCAACATTTGAAGTCAATGAAATAGCCAGACTTCTCATATTGTCCTGGATATTAATAAGGTTGTTTTTAAATTGCGAACTATCCATTGTCTTTAAATTTATAGGATAAAACCATCTAATTGAAGATATTAGAGATAATAAACATCTCCTAATAATCACCCTATTTGAAGCAAATCAGACTCCTAAGAGAATTAGATTATACTTCGGGAGCTGCCAAAAGAATTTTCAGTCTGTTTGGTACCAAGGAGCAACACTCTATAGAATAGATAAAGAGGTATTAGTCGAAATGCCCCGACCTAACTGACACAAAAATTCAAATAACACTTTGGTAATTTGTCTTCAGATCATCGGCGACAAATGTAGATGGAATGACAACTCTTTGCAATAGACAAAATTATTCAAGTGATAGACTAAATCTATTACTTATATATTTCTAAGGTATTCGGTTTACTTTATGCATATCAATAAACGATATACACCATCGCATATAAAACCAGTCGGTTGCTGTAATAAAAAGGCACCAACAACCCTATGCCTCAACACACTTTTATATATAACAATCACAAATCCTAAAAGTTCAACAAAAGGTTGTTTGAAGAAATCACAAATTGCACTTAACTTAGAGGCATAAATACATTCTTTATGATGCAACAAAGACATACACATTTCAAGGTTAAAGGTATCAATACACCAATCTTATTGTCAGACTTAGCTATGTATTCGCACTATTACAAAGAGAACCGGTTCTTTAGTGCCATAAAGAAAGCAATCGGCAAGATTGGAAAGAAAGCTTGTGAGAAGTTTCTTCAGATATACTATTTGTTCCAGTCGGATCATGTCCCGACTCAAAAGAAAATCCTGCTGGTCGCCGCCATGGGATATTTTATTTCTCCAATTGATTTGATCCCGGACTTTATCGTTCCTTTCGTAGGCTTTACCGACGATTTGGCAGTAGCTGAGATTATTCTTCTAACGTTCAAAAACAGCCTTACCGAAGAGATCAAGCAGCTTGCACACAAACGGACTTTAGAAATTTTCAGAGGCTAAGCACAAAGGCTTCATCATATTTGGAGATTAAGGTTCACAAATATAATCAATGGGTATATTCAAGCATAGATATATTGACAATCGGTTACTGACACAGATAATCTTCATTGTCGTAGCGGCAGCCATTGTTGGCACCTCTCTTTTTGTTTCAAGCAAATTAGTTGAAAATATAGCTCACGAAGAGCGACAAAAGATGGAAATATGGGCTATGTCTGCCCGATTGCTTGCATCGGATGACAATGGAGAGCCCAACAGCATTGATTTGGTGCTTAAAGTTATGGAATCCAACAAGACGATTCCGGCAATCTTATGCAATGAAAATGATTCGATTGTGAGCTTCAACAACATTGAAATTGGCTCTCGCGACTCATTGATTCTGCTTCAAGATAAGCTACATTCATTCAAAGATGGGTACGAACCCATCACCATTGATATGGGTTCTGCAGGGATGCAGTATCTATATTACTCTGACTCGAGTACATTAAGGCATATCCTTCTTTTCCCCTATGTACAAATAGCTGTAATGATAATCTTTATCTTAGTTGCTATATGGGCCGTGCTTGCCACCAAAAGATCGGAGCAAAATCGTATTTGGGCAGGTCTGTCTAAAGAGACGGCACATCAACTTGGCACGCCCATTTCTTCTCTAATGGCATGGGTTGAGATTCTCCGCAGCGGTATGTGTAACGATGAAATAATAGGAGAGATTGAGAAAGACACACAAAGGCTCAAAATGATTGCAGATCGTTTTCAGAAGATTGGCTCTATCCAAACGCTCGCCCCTATCAATATGCAAGAACTTATCAAGCAATCCATAAGTTATATGGAGCCCAGAATTTCCGGGCATGTCTCATTAAGCAGCCATTTACCCGACACGCCTATCAATATCATGGGAGCAGACACCCTTCTGAGTTGGGTAATAGAAAATCTAATCAAGAATGCTGTAGATGCCATGCAAGGCAAAGGTCACATCGAGATTCGTCTAAGTATCAAAGGGAAGAATATGCTGCTTGACATCTCTGATAGTGGCAAAGGTCTCGAAAAGGGCCAGTTTAAGAGTGTATTCAGACCGGGATATACCACCAAAAAGAGAGGCTGGGGCTTAGGGCTATCGCTTGCCAAGCGCATTATTGAAGAGTATCACAACGGGAAAATCTTTGTCCTCGCATCAGAAATTGGCAAGGGGACAACATTCAGAATCATCCTACCTCTAAAAACAGATTTGTGATTATTCTTAAAAAGGCTCTACCTCTCGAGTTCTGAAAAGGTCTTCTTCCTTCCAACAAAGTATCTCCACACAATACTATAAGTTCTTATTCCTTGTGGAGAGGTATTGACTGTACGCCTGAGGTTTTCTTCTCTATCCACAGCAAAATCAGACTTCATACGCTTAAAATCTTTTCGAGCTTTGTATACGGCTTTGGCATGGGCCACCTTACCGGTCAAAGCAAACTGTACCATCGAAATCATATCGAGAACAAACCTCATTCTCATCACAGACGAATAGCGATCAGACACCAGATTTTTATATAGCAACAGCAAGTTGTTTCTAAAGTTAAGGTAGGTCTTTTTGGGATGAGCCATATCCAGACTTGCACCTCCGTAATGATAAACGACACTCTCTGTATCCACTCCGACAAAATAGCCTCCGGCATTCATTCTCCAGCACAAATCTATCTCCTCTTGATGTGCAAAAAAACGCTTATCCAAGCCGCCTAATGCCAAATAGATCTCTCTTCTTACAAACAAGGCGGCACCAGAAGCCCACAGAACAGGCAAAATCTGAGATGCATCATACTGACCTCTGTCCTCTTCCAAGGTATCAAAGACCCTTCCACGACAAAAGGGATAGCCATAACGATCAAGCATACCTCCCGCACCCCCGGCATACTCAAACATTTTAGGATCTCGATCCCACCTGATCTTAGGTTGAAGGGCTGCAATATTTCGATCTTCAGACATAGCTTCCAATGGATGCTCTATCCACTTGGGAGCAACACGCACATCGCTATTGAGCAGGCAAATGATCGGCTCATCAACCATAGATATAGCCCTATTGTATCCTTCAGCGAACCCATAGTTTTTCTCAAAGGGAATGACCTCTATTTGAGGAAACTCACGCTCCAAGACATCTAACGAATCGTCCGTAGAGCCATTGTCAGCAACAATTAGCCTAACATGAGGATATGAGGTATGACAAATCAAATGAGGCAGATACTTACGAAGAAGTTCTGCTCCATTCCAATTGAGTATAATAACGGCACAATGCATACAGCAAACTATTTAACCATCACTTTAGAGAATCCGACCTGTCCACATTTGGAAAGTTTTCGATCTTATGCTTCCACCTCTTATGAGACCACAACCAATATGGTGGATCTCTTCTAATGGTCTGATCCATCAATGCGGCATACCTCTCGGTAACAGCTCCGGGCTTCTCGTCATTGGGATGTCTCGACAAAAGAGATATGACACCTTTATAATGGGTATCATCTTCTCTTATAACATCCATAAACACAATGGGTATATCCAATTTTGCAGCAATTCTCTCAGCCCCGGTAAAGAATGCCGACGGCTGATTTAAGAAGTTGGTAAAATAATGAATGTTATTTACGGATGGTGTTTGATCTGCAATAAATACAACAAGAGCCGTACGCCCTTGATTAATAGGATGTCGATACAACGAGACCACACTTCTACCGACATCTTCTTTGGCTATACAGTATGCGCCAAAACGTTCTCGAAGATTTTTCATCAACCTATCCACCGGTTTACTTTTAAGTGGACGATATATCTGATGCAAATCAAATCCTATCGAATTGATCATCAGAGGTGCTGCTGTAAAATACTCCCAATTGCCATAATGTCCCATCATAAGGAATACAACGTCAGCACCTTCTTTTCTCAAATCTTCCAAAACATCCAGTCCTTCAAAAGAGATATGTGAAGCAGCTGTTTTTTTAGAGAAAGACATCAGCTTGAATGAATCGAATATCTGTCTGCAGAAGTGTCTGTAAAATCGCTTCTCATATGATTTGATCTGACTGAGAGAAGCCTCAGGAAAAGCATTCTGCATATTCGTCCTAACGACCTTACGCCTATACCTTATTATATAGTACCCTATCCAAGCCAGTATATCTGCAAAGAAATGCAACAAGGCAAAAGGCATCCAACTTAGGATTGCTATAGGGATCTTGATGATGTAATAAACCAAGTTCATAAATATGTTATTTAGAAAGTATCATTCGAGCCGAATCATCAACCAAAAGCATATGTTCAGAATCAAATGATGTAGGCGTAAACAATTCGATGTTACCAAGAGCCTCTTTGCGATAAGGAGCAGCACAGCGAAGATAATTTTCAGTATACCCCTCCATCAAACCATCATGAGTGGAGGCGTTTTCCCAGAGAACTTTGTGACTAATATCAGTAGCTGAAGACATAAAATGCTCCAATTTGGACTCTGACAAACTCAACAAGCGTTCACTGCGACGATGTTTTTCGCGAGGATCCACTATATAAGGAATTTTTAGCGCAGCCGTACCGGGTCGTTCGCTATATGAAAAGACATGTAAAGCCGAAAATGGAAGTGATTTCAAAAACTCATAGCATTCTTCAAAATACTCCGGAGTTTCACCACGCGTTCCAACAATGACATCTATTCCAATAAAACAATTCGGCATCACACGCTTAATATGCTCAACTCTCTCCCTAAACAAGGCAGTGTCATATCGTCTATGCATCAGTTTCAAAACAGCATCACTACCCGACTGCAATGGAATATGAAAATGTGGTGCAAACCGCTTTGATGAAGCACAAAAGTCAATAATCTCATCACTTAATAGATTGGGTTCAATCGAACTGATTCGATAGCGAGCAATCCCTTCCACCTGATCAAGAGCCTTGATAAGGTCAAGAAAGGTCTCCCCCGTACTTCTTCCAAAGTCTCCAATATTGACACCGGTTAGTACAATCTCAAGACCTCCCAATCGGGCTACCTCTTTGGCTTGCTCCACAAGCGAAGCGATCGAACCGTTTCGACTTCGACCCCGCGCTGCCGGAATGGTACAGTAGGTACAATAATAGTCACAACCATCTTGCACTTTTAGGAAGTGACGCGTACGATCATCACTACTACAAGCCGGACTAAACTCTCTTATCTGATTGCTTTTACCGGATAAGATTTGCACTTCATTGCTTTGATCTTGATGAAGAAAAGTAAGATAGTTTTCCAAATTACCCTTTTGCTCAGCACCCAAGACCAAATCCACACCTTCAATCTTTGACACATCATCCGGATTAAGCTGTGCATAGCATCCCGTCACTATTATATAAGCATTTGGATGCTGCTTCTTAATCCGTCTGATAGCCGAACGACATTTCTTGTTGGCAAGCTCGGTTACAGAACAGGTATTCACAATACAAACATCGGCTTTTTCCCCCCTCCTGACTCTCAGGACGCCTTGATCTTGCAAATACTTTCCTATCGCAGAAGTTTCTGCAAAATTCAACTTACATCCCAAAGTGTAGTAGGCCGCTTTTTTTGTTTCAAACTGACTCGAATCAATCATCTAACTTCTCCAGCTCCCCATCAAAATCAATATCCAACGAAATATAATGATCCTCGTCTCTAACAATCTCTTCTCCTTCGAGCGGAGCCACTACATCATCAGAGACGCCCCCAAAGAAGTTAAGCACATCCTTGAAACAATCATAAAACTTCTGAAAATCCTCTTTATAAAGAAATAGCTTCTGACGCTTGGTTGACTCTCCATCCACTCCCTCAATTAGTTTACTCTCCGTTAGGACAATGTATTCATTATCATATTTATCTCTTTTAGCATCAAAATAATAATGACGCTTACCAGCCTTGAGACTACGTGAATAAATTGGCTCACGACTTTTATCTTTCCCTTCCATACTTATATTTCTTTTTGGTGAAGCAAATAAATGCCACTTATTACTTCTGCAAAGATACTTTTTTGAATTTGCACAGCCACAAACTTCCACAAAGTACACATCACAAACAGAAGTGATCTAATGACATTTGCTTAGCATAGAGTACCTCAAAACGTTTGAAGCACTATCATTTTAGGTGAAAACAGCTTCATAAATTTAGCTTCTTTCTATAAACAATTTGCAATAAAATATCCCATATCACTAAATAATGTAAATTACAAAAAGCCATTCTACACCAAAAAAACAGCCTTTTACCGATCTAAAACGTGGGTTGTTTTTGTACAAATTTCAAAAGAAGGCAATTAATCAATTTAGCAATATATTAAAGTATGTAAAGCGCATCACTTTATATCCCCCTCACGTACTTAAAAATCACTTTTAGGCTGCCTTTTTTGGAAGGTCGCGCGACTTGCAATCCATTCTCGCGCTACCTTGAACCTAAACTCGCGCGAGGTTGCACTTGAAGTCGCGCGACTTTGCATGTCAAGGTCGCGCGACAACGGATCGAGAGTCGCGCGAGAACAGATTGCTTCTCGCGCGAGCTTATTTGTTAAAATAGCGCATAAAGAAAGCCCGTTTCGTACTATAAAAACGGGCAAAGTCGGTTAGAAGGTCAGATGACCCTAACCCTCTAATTTGAGATTTCGGAGTTGAATTAAGGTAGTTTGAGTGGTTTTTTGAACATCAAACAAGACAACACTATTTAACAAATAAGAATCTCTTTGAACAGGCTTCACAGCACATTCATTGAGAACAATCTGATAGTTGTCTTTGATGATAGAATAAGATTCAAACTGGAACAGGTCAAAGAGATATATCCTACCTGCATGGAAGTTTGTTCCTCCAAGTCGGCATACAATAAAAAGTAATGAAAGTAAGATGATTATCTCCATGGTTTTATATTCTAACTGTCTACTAAGATACAAAAAAACCAACATACACACAACGCACCGGTTGGGACACTGATTGCAAATGTAATCTCATTCAAATGACCAAAATGAGAGAAAATATTGGACTAATAATTTTAGCTTCAAATCGAATAAAAGGGAAACTATATGAATACGTTAGCAATTACAAGATTTACAAACAGACAATTATGGGTCAAATATTAAAACATATTGATACAACAAACAATAAGCATTCATTACCATTATGGACTCGTACGCAATAAATTGATAGTCCTATATAGGTATTTTTTATCGCTTGATTGATTATAATTATGTACTTTTGTGCCGTATTATCGTGAGGAGACATCTCGAATAGACCGATGATACGTTATAAAAAAACCACGTATGGCGTCAATTATCAAGCACTTAGCAGAAGTTAAAGAGGTTCGAGCAAAGAGCGTAATCGTGAGTATGACACAAATGAGCGCCTGCTCCGGATGTCATGCCAAAGATCTCTGCACTGCTTCTGATAGCAAAGAAAGGGAAATGGAGATCAAAGGATCTTATCCCGAGATACAGATTGGAGACACCGTCATGATTGAAGGAAGTCAATCGATTGGGTGGTGGGCAATTTTGTACTCGTTCGTTTTGCCTATTATATTGCTGATTGTGGTACTTACAACGGCGTCAGGTTTTGGATTGTCAGAACTTTATATGGCGTTACTGGCTTTTGGAACCATCGCAATTTACTTTCTTATATTGAAAGCGTTAGACAAAAAAATTGCGAAGAAGTTTGATTTCAGTATCAGAAAAATATACACAAAAGACGAAATATGAGTGTTGTTCTAGTAATCGTTATTGTTCTCGTAGTCATCGGAGCAATCGGTGCGCTGCTTCTGTTTGTTGCGGCGAAAAAATTCGAAGTTAAAGAAGACCCCCGAATCGGGGAAGTTTCTGAGGTACTCCCTCAGGCTAACTGCGGTGGCTGTGGCTATCCGGGCTGTTCTGGTTTTGCAGCGGCATGTTGCAAGGCAGACAACCTTGACGGACTCTTTTGTCCTGTTGGCGGATCAGAGGTTATGGGCAAGGTTGCCTCTATCCTTGGTATGGAAGCCGGCACAAAAGACCCTATGGTAGCTGTTGTGCGTTGTAATGGAGATTGCGATGCACGCCCACGTACCAACATCTACGACGGTGCTACAAGTTGCGCTGTTGCTTCTTCACTATATAGTGGAGACACAGGCTGTAGCTATGGCTGTCTTGGCTGTGGTGATTGTGTATCTGCATGTAATTTTGGTGCGATCCACATTGATCCCGAGACCAAGCTCCCTGTTGTTGATGAAGATAAGTGTACGGCTTGTGGCGCCTGTGTCAAAGCATGTCCACGCAACATCATTGAGCTACGCAAAAAGGGACCTAAGAGTCGTCGCATCTTTGTCAGCTGCGTCAACAAAGACAAAGGCGGTGTGGCAAAGAAGGCATGTAGCAATGCATGTATCGGCTGTCAGAAGTGTCTAAAGGAATGTAAGTTTGAGGCTATTACTATTGAGAATAACCTATCTTACATCGACTGGACAAAATGCCGTTTGTGTCGCTCTTGCGTAGAAGTTTGTCCAACTCATGCAATCCATGAGCTCAACTTCCCTCCCCGCAAGCCAAAGGCTGAAGCGCCTAAGACAGACGCTCCGAAAGCAGCTGCTCCACAGGCTAAGGCTCCTACTGAGACTCCTTCTCCAAAAGCAGAAGAGAAGAAAGAAAACTAATTGGCTTAGAAATAATCAATACAGCATAAGTCTATGTTGAAGACGTTTAGACTGGGCGGTATTCATCCACCCGAAAATAAATTATCAGCAGGCAGGCCGATTGAGAAGCTTGCACTGCCCAAACAAGTTGCCATACCCCTTGGCCAGCACATTGGTGCTCCGGCTCAAGCTGTGGTAGCAAAGGGCGACGAAGTAAAGGTCGGCACACTTATTGCCAAAGCCGGTGGCTTTGTATCAGCCAACATCTACTCTTCCGTTTCCGGAAAAGTAGCTAAGTTAGATACACAGTACGACGCCAGTGGTTACAAGAAGCCGGTCATCATTATTGACGTAGAAGGCGACGAATGGGAAGAGAGCATCGATCGTAGCGAAGATTTGGTACGCGAATGCCAACTCGACCCCAAGGCTATCATCGGCAAAATCAGCGAAGCCGGTGTGGTAGGTCTTGGAGGTGCGACATTCCCTACACACGTCAAACTTTCACCCCCTCCCGGACAGAAAGCAGAGATCTTGATCATCAACGCTGTTGAGTGCGAACCATATTTGACAAGTGACCACCAGCTTATGATGGCCAAGAGTGAAGAAATCCTTGTTGGTTGCACCATTTTGATGAAGGCTCTTGAGATCAAAAGAACCGTTATCGGCATTGAAAACAACAAGAAGGACGCTATCCAAAAACTTAGCGAGCTTTCCAAAAATTATCCGGGCATTACAATCCAACCTTTGAAGATGAAATATCCTCAAGGTGGTGAGAAGCAGCTTATCGACGCTGTCATCCGCAAGCAGGTTAAGAGTGGAGCTCTTCCAATCTCTACCGGTGCGGTTGTTCAAAACGTCGGAACAGTTTTTGCAGTTTATGAAGCTGTACAAAAAAACAAGCCTCTCTTTGAACGTGTCGTTACTGTGACAGGAAAGAAACTTTCCAATCCATCTAACTTCCTTGTTCGTATTGGTACCCCTATTGCAAATCTTATCGAAGCTGCAGGTGGTTTGCCTGAAGATACCGGTAAGATTATAGGCGGTGGTCCAATGATGGGTAAAGCTCTCGTAACTCCCGATGTTCCTGTAACAAAGGGTTCAAGTGGTGTTCTTCTATTGAGTAGGGAAGAATCTAAGCGTAAGGAGATGGATCCATGCATCCGTTGTGCAAAATGCGTTGATGTATGTCCAATGGGTCTCAACCCTGCATTCCTGATGCGCGACTCTATGCTCAAAGATTGGGAAGGTTGCGAAAGCAATTATGTATTTGACTGTATCGAGTGCGGCTCATGCAGCTTTACTTGCCCTGCACACCGTCCACTTCTTGACTATATCCGTATCGGTAAGTCTACAGTCATGGGTATCATTCGTTCACGTAATAAGAAATAAGCACTCAAATGGAAAATAAATTGTTTATATCCCCCTCGCCACACATTCATGGTGGTGATAGTATAGGCAAGAATATGTATGGGGTGCTTATCGCCCTTATTCCTGCCTTTTTGGTTTCAATTTGGATGTTTGGATGGCAATCTATTCTGCTTACGGCAATCTCTGTATTGTCATGTTGCATCGTAGAGTTTGTTATCTCTAAGTATCTACTGAAGAGACCTAAAAATACAATCTGTGATGGATCGGCTATCTTGACCGGTGTCCTTTTGGCATTCAACGTTCCGAGCAACCTTCCTATCTGGATCCTCGTCATCGGAGCAATTGTAGCCATGGGACTTGGCAAGATGTCTTTTGGTGGTCTTGGTCGCAACATCTTCAACCCGGCATTGGTAGGACGTGTATTCCTCCTTATATCTTTCCCGGTACAGATGACCACTTGGCCTACACCTCTGCCACTTCTTTCGGAAACAGATGCTACTACCGGTGCTACACCTCTTGGTATTGCCAAGGGCGTGATCAATGGAACTCCGGGTGCAAGCATAGACCAATTGCCACAGGCATTGGATACTTTCATCGGTATGCACGCTGGTTCACTTGGTGAAGTTGCAGCAGCAGCTTTGATCCTTGGTGGTCTTTATATGATCTGGAAAAAGATCATTACATGGCATATTCCGGTATCTATCCTCGCCACAGCATTCATCTTCAGTGGCATTATGTGGCTAATCAACCCGGATGTTTATATGGCTCCATGGTATCAAATCATCTCAGGTGGTATGATGCTTGGTGCAATCTTTATGGCTACAGACTATGTAACTTCTCCAATGAGTAAGAAGGGACAGATCATCTATGGCTGTATGATTGGATTCTTGACCATTGCAATCCGTCTATTCGGAGCTTATCCGGAAGGTATGTCATTTGCGATTTTGATTATGAACGGATTTACACCGCTTATCAATACTTACATTAAACCTAAACGCTTTGGAGGGGCTAAGAAATGAAAAAGTTACAATCTACACTCCCCAACATGTTGATGTCTTTAGTAGGTATCTGCTTGGTAGTATCAGCATTGCTTGGTCTAATGTATCAAGTGACTCTTAAGCCAATCGCTGAGACCAACAAGGCTCAGGAAGAGGCAGCTATCAAAGAGGTTGTGCCGGGCTTTGACAAAAAGGAAGAAAAGAAAGCCAACATCAATGGAGAAGAGATCACTTACTACGTGGCAACAAAAGGCGGTGACGTACTTGGCTACGCAGTGAAGAGCTTCTCAAATAACGGTTTTAGCGGGCATATCTCTGTCATGGTTGGGTTCGACAAGGATGGAAAGCTCAACAACTACAAGGTACTTGAGCAAGCTGAAACTCCGGGACTTGGAGCAAAGATGCAAGATTGGTTCCACAGTGGTAAGACCCAAGAAGAATCAGCAAGTGACTTCCAAAAGTTTGAGAACGTAACCATCTCTGAGCCTCTTAAGGTTACCAAGGATGGCGGTACGGTCAATGCTATCACAGCAGCGACCATCAGTAGCCGTGCATTCCTTGATGCTGTAAATCGCGCTCACGAGGTATTTGAATATGCAAAATCTAATGAAGGAGGAAAATAACTATGGCAAAGACTAAGAGTTTATCGGTGATCCTCAACGGTATTATCACAGAGAACCCGACCTTCGTGCTTATGTTGGGTATGTGTCCTACCTTGGCCACAACCTCCTCCGCAATGAATGGTTTGGGTATGGGTGTTGCAACAATGTTTGTGCTTATATGCTCCAACATTGTGATCTCCCTTATCAAAAATCTTATCCCGGATATGGTACGTATCCCTTCATTCATCGTTGTGATTGCAGGGTTCGTAACAATACTTCAGCTTCTTATGCAAGCTTATGTACCGGCACTTTACGCAAGCCTTGGTATCTTCATTCCACTAATTGTGGTAAACTGTATCGTACTTGGTCGCGCTGAAGCTGTAGCTGCAAAGCAAGGTGTATGGCATTCTGCTCTTGACGGAGTGGGTATCGGACTTGGTTTTACACTGGGTCTAACCATTTTAGGTAGTATAAGAGAAATCCTTGGAACAGGTAAGATCTTCGGATTCACATTGTTCCCCGAAAACTATGGAGCTCTTCTATTTATCTTGGCACCGGGAGCTTTCATCGTACTGGGATATTTGATTGCACTTAAGAACAAAATTCAGAAATAATCCTAACCCAAAAATAGAAAGTACATTATGGAATATATCTTAATATTTATTGGAGCAGTATTCGTAAACAACGTAGTACTCTCACAATTCCTCGGTATCTGTCCGTTCTTGGGTGTATCTAAGAAGGTACAAACTTCTATAGGTATGGGTGCAGCTGTTACATTCGTATTGACATTGGCTACTATGGTAACCTTCCTTGTCAATAAATATGTACTCGTACCCCAAGGATTGGAATTTGCTCAAACCATCGTATTCATCTTAATTATTGCAGCATTGGTACAGATGGTGGAAATTATCCTCAAGAAGGTATCTCCATCACTCTATCAAGCATTGGGGGTATTCCTCCCACTTATCACGACAAACTGCTGTGTGCTTGGTGTTGCGATCTTGGTTTGCCAAAAAGACATGAACTTCCTTCAAGGCGTAATCTATGCTATCTCTATTGCAATTGGTTTTACCCTTGCTTTGGTAACATTCGCAGGTATTCGTGAACAACTTGCCAAAACAGCCCTGCCTAAGGCTATGACCGGTATGCCGGCAGCTCTACTGGTAGCCGGTATCTTGGCAATGTCTTTCATGGGCTTTAGCGGTATGGACAAAGGTATCAAGAAGGCAACTGAAGGAACAGCAGAAGCAAAAGTCGAAGCTCCTGCAATGGCTCCACAAGAAGAAGCAGTAGAGTCATCCGAAGCTGCTCAAGACAGCGTAACGCTTCAAGATAGTTTGGCTACAATCGATGCAGACAATGCTAAAGTATCAGAATAAATAATAGTAGATCAAAAGAATAATTTTTGGTCTCACTACAATATGCCAAAGGGCTATGTCGAACAATGTTTGGCATAGCCCTTTCTGATACTATCTTTGCAAATAAGATTATAGAATATTGCAATTATGAACCTGACCTTACTTATCATTGCCCTTATCGCCTGTATAGGGATTATGATCCTCTTCTTTAAGAAAAATGAAAAGAGCAATCAAATCATTCGTGAACTCTCGGAAGAAAAAACAAAACTTCAAGGCGAAAAGAATATCCTTACAGAACGGCTTAAGTCTACAGAACGAGCATATATCGAAAGCGAACAAAAGTGCAAAAGCATTGACGAAGCCATGAAGCTGCAGTTTAAAGATTTGGCACAAAGTATCCTTCAAGAAAAGAGCAACTCCCTTAAGATAAGCAGTGATGAGACCTTACGACCACTCAAAGAGGAGATAAAAAACTTCCGCGAGCAGATTATCAAAAGTTATGCCGATGAAACCGGTCAACGCAAATCTTTGGAGGATAAGATACAGGAGCTAATCCAGCAAAGCGAAAAACTGGGGAGCGAAGCCAACAACCTGACCAAGGCCCTCAAAGGAGACTCCAATGTACAGGGAAACTGGGGCGAACAAATCCTCGAACGCATATTGGAAGAGAGTGGTCTTGAAAAAAATATAGGATACGAGGTACAATCCTATATCAAAGACGAAGGCGGAGCTAAAGTCATTAGTGATGACAACCATAAGATGCGTCCCGATGTGATTATCAACTTCCCAGACCAAAGATCTATCATCATTGACAGTAAAGTCAGCATTACGGCCTATGTTGGCTATATGAATGCTCAAGAGAAAAAGCAAAAAGATGAATTCCTTAAGCAACACATTCAAAGTGTTAAGAGACATATCGTCGAACTTGCCAACAAAGACTATTCCAAATACCTTAAGAAGAAAATTGATTTTGTAATGCTTTTCATCCCCAATGAGGGAGCTTACAACTTAGCCATGCAAAACGATGCAGAGCTATGGGAAGAGGCATACCGCAAGAAGATTGTCATCATAGGACCTACCAGCCTGATATCAACACTCAAACTGGTAGAAAACTTATGGGATCGAGACAATCAAGAGAAAAACATCTTGTCCATCATGGAAGAGGTCGAGAAATTGTACGACAAGTTTAGACTCTTCTTAGAGTCTTTTGACGACGCAAACTCTCAGATAACAAAAGCACAAGAAAAGATGACAGAGGCAAAAAACAGATTATATGATGGCAGAGGTAACATCATATCCAAGTTTGCCAAAATGAAAGAGATGGGACTCAAGACAAAGAACAACCTTCCACCCTCTTATCAAAAGAGACTAAATGATTATATCAAAGAAGAATAACTTGATCCCCAATATATAGATAGAAAGAAAGAGATAGCGTTTATGAAATTATTATAAGCTGATTTTGGCATCTAATTAGGGCGAATAATAAGCTATATGACCGCAGTTGGAGAATCAAAACGAGCCATAATAAATCATAAAGGCTTTCTCTTAATAAATAAACTCATCAAAAGCTATACCCCAAACTTATATAAGGCCAGAATGGAGATGTCGCAATATAGTTGTCAATCCCGGGAAGCTTAAACATGGGGTTGAGACCGGCTTTGAATACAAATCCGCCTTGAGGTCTCTGATAACGATACCCGAGTAAAAACGTTCCACTCATTCCAAGGCCGTTTCCTCTAAAATGTCCCTCTTTTGAATCATGGTGGAAATTGGCATCTGCACTGTGAAAGAGTGGCACCAATCCTATTCCAAGCTCAAAATGATGATTCCTTCCTCCGAATAGTCCGTTAGCCATGACCGGAAGCAATAGTGCGCTGATAGAAGAATTGACATCCACTAATTCGGATTTGTTGTTTATGGTATATCCCGAAGCACTTATAGAAAAGAGACCTATTCCCGCATTTATACCAAAATTATTGACGTTTTTAGTAAAACGGTAGTCATAGCCGACTCCAATAATTGCCCTGCTACCTCCCAAATCAAAAGTGACCGAGCTTCGTTTACTTTGACCAAATATGGGACTTCCAAATCCCGTCAAGAAAATCAATAATGTTAATAGTAGATTCTTACTTGTCATAATAAATATTAAATCATCTTGTTAAATAAAGGCTGTCAAAAATAATAAAACGACATATATGGCAAAACATTTTCTTAAAACTCAAAAGTGCAAAAGCAACCTATCATATCAAATATCTCTCTAATAGACCATCATTATACCTACAAATAGCCAAAAGACATTATTGAAGGAAAACATCAATCTGAATGTTTCCAATCCATTTCTTTTGCTATCAACTATTATTTATAAATTAGCGATACAAAAGCATTCGTTATTATGAAGAATATATTACTAAAGGGTCTGATACTGACAATCGGTATCAGCCTTACGACAACCGGCATAACCGCCCAAAACAATATGCCGAAGCAATCGCTTAATACGACTCAAGGGATCAAACAAGGCCTCAAAAGAAAAGTTGCCATAGGACGCTTCTCCAATGAAACGCAGTACGGCAAGGGGCTTTTTTATGACAAAGAGAATGACCCGATGGCCAAGCAAGCATATGACATCCTTTCGTCCAAGATAGCTGCATCGGGCAAATTTATTTTGCTCGAAAGAGGAGATATGGACAAGATTCAAGAAGAGATAAAACGCAACAATGGAGGCAACAATATTGGAGCAGACTATCTTATCATCGGATCTATCACCGAATTTGGACGTAAGACAACAGGAAGTGAAGGGGTATTCACCTCTCAAAAAAATCAAACGGTCGAAGCCGGCGTAAACGTTAGGATCGTGGATGTCAAGACCGGACAGGTCATATACTCGGAAGAGGGCAAAGGCAAAGCGGAAACGACCAGCAAGACAACCTTGGGTATTGGTGGTCGCGCCGGATATGATGCGACCCTAAGTGACAAAGCCATCTCTGCAGCTGTAGACCAACTCGTCGAAAACATCATCAACACTTGCACCAACAAACCTTGGCGCACCTATATACTCAGCGCCGATGAAGATGGCATTATCATTGCCGGAGGACAAAGCCAAGGTATCAGAGTTGGAGACATATTCAATGTACTCCGGAATGGCAAGGTGGTTAAAAATCCTCAAACCGGCATGGAGATAGAGCTTCCCGGAAAGGTGGTAGCCGAGATTAGAGTCACTGAGACAGGTGGTGACAACCCGGACAATGAATATTCATTTGTACAACTCATTAGTGGAAGCTTTGACCAGCACAACATCCAGAAATATTACATTCAAGAATCAAAATAACTTATGATAAGAATAAAGTTTAGACATATCGCATCACTGATAAGCGGGTTGATTTTGACAATGATCCTCTCCTCATGCGGATCAACAGCCACTATGACAACCGGTCTCGAAAACGAATCTTATATCATCGTAACTTCAGATAACCAATACAAAAACAAAGAGGTTGTTGTAAGAGTGGATGATATGAATACTTATGAAGTAAAAGCGTTGCCTTCGAAGCATGTGGTACGAAAAGGGAAACGCATAGTAGTGCATCCGGGCAGCCATGATGTAGTGGTAAAAGACAGGTCCGGAAAGACCTTGTTTGACAAGACAATCTTTGTTTCATCGAGATTCTCCAAACTGATCGAACTGCCCTAATGAAAGTAAATCTCTTAATTGGAGGCTTGGCCATGGCGATTGCAGCTATATTCTCATCATGCTCTGCGTCACAGCCTTATGCTTGGTACGGATATGACAATGTTGCGTACCACTACTCTACCAGCCACACCGAAAAATATGAAACTCTGCTTCTCAAGACCTATAAGAAGATGGTCGAAGAACCGGGAGGGACAAGGAAGGTTCCGCCTCCCGGTATTTGTGCAGATTATGGATACTTACTCATCAAACAGGGAAAAGTTAAAGAGGGTGTCAAAATGCTCAATTTGGAGATTTCATACTATCCTGAGAGTGCTAAGTTTGTGAAACTGATTCTTAAGAGGTATATGACAATGATGACAGCAAGAAAGGAGGTCAGCAATGATATTCCTTGCCAATAAAAATATCAAAAGAATGGTCATTGGCCTAATGACATTGCTTCTATTAGCATCTTGCTCAATCTCAAAGAAAGCAACAAGTAATTATCCCAAAATCAATGACGAGAAGCCTGTTGCCATCCTGATTATGCCACCGATCAATAAGACCAACCATGTCGAAGCCGACGAGATGATATATTCATCTCTAATGACTCCCTTTGCCAACAAAGGATATTATGTGTTTCCTCCTATGCTTTCCTTAGATTTTCTAAGACATGAAAGTGCACCGGATGCAGAACCATTCCTCGATGCTCCGGTCAAGATATTTGGAGACATTATGGGAGCTGATGCAGTCTTATTTACGGTTATCAAGCAATGGGACAAAGATGCACTGAATGGCGATATATCCATCAATATCCGATATTTGCTAAGATCTGCCAAGAGCAACGAGACTCTTTTTGATTACTCAGAGATTGGGAAAGTCGACACTAAGGTTATGAATTCAAATGATGGTGTATTTTCGTTTGTTGCCATCATAGCCAATGCCATATCAACAGCATTGACAGACAAAATAGGAGCGGCAAGAAATGCCAACCTCAAAATGATACAACAAGTACCCGGCGGAAAATATTACAGCAAGTAATTACAATGGCTATGATCAAGAACATCTATCTTATAACCGCATTCTCGGACACTTTGAAAGGAGGCAACTTAGCAGGAGTTGTATTGGATGCAGACAACTTAAGCAATCAAGAGAAGCAGAGAATCGCTAAAGAAGTGGGCGTTTCTGAGACCGCCTTTGTATCACAATCTAAGGTAGCAGACTTCAAAGTCCAATTCTTTACACCACTCGAAGAGGTAGATCTTTGTGGCCATGCAACTATTGCCACATTCAAACTCCTCAGTGACCTGGGATATATTCAAGATGGAATCTATAGACAAGAAACAAAAGCAGGGATTCTTGAGGTATATACTGTCAATGACAAGGTTATGATGCAACAAACCCTGCCATCGTTTCACGGCAAGGTCCCATTTGAAGAGATTAATAAATGCTTCGACAACCAACTAACCTCAGTAGCTCTAAAAAACATATTTGGAGAATACATAGACCTTGCCCCGGAGATTGTGTCGACAGGACTCAAAGATATCATGTTGCCAATAAAAGACTATCAACTATTGAACGACCTTAGACCAAACTTCTATCAGATAAAACAACTTTCAGAAAAATATGATGTCATAGGCATACATGCCTTTTCATTGGAGGCCAAAGAGCATAAGTATTTTGCCACAACAAGAAACTTTGCACCAAGAGTGGGAATAGATGAAGAGGCAGCTACCGGCACATCAAATGGAGCCTTGACAGCATTCCTCAACAAACTCAATCTTTTACCCGATCAAAAACAGATTGATATCACCATCCAACAAGGGATATCTATTGGTAGACCATCACAAATATCAACAAGTATTACATTATCGAAAGATAAGCAAATCACAAAAATACTTGTTGGAGGAAAAGCAACTATCATAAAAAAAGACGCTATCAACTTCTAAAGTTTGATAATCAATATCGTAGGCTACTTATCTGCATAGAGAAGGGGCTGCTACTCCACCCTTTACACCCAATTTGGGGGGGATATGCTCATAATAAGATTTTAATTAACTTCGTAAAAATCTTTAGACTATGGCAAAGAAATCAAACTTATTCGGAAGATATGTATGGCTTGTGGATCTCTTAAGACGCCACAAACGTCTAACATTTAATCAGATAAAAAACTACTGGTCTGAGAGTGGATTAAACTCAGATGATCAACTTACGCAAAGGACATTTCACAACCACAGAGATGCCATATTTGACATCTTCAATATAGAGATACGATGTGACAATAAGAATGGTTACAAATATTATATAGATTGCCCCGAAGACTTAGAAAATGACTCCTTTAGAAGCTGGCTTGTAGACTCCTATGCCACACTCAATCAACTATTGGTAGACCAAAACCTCGAAGGCAGGATTCAGTTCGAAGATATACCTTCTGGCAACCTTTGGCTTACAACGATCTTACAAGCCATCAGAGAAAACAAAGTACTTACCATTACACATCAAGGATTTAAGAAAGAGCATCCCAACACTTTTGATATAGAGCCTTACTACCTCAAAGTAGTCAAACGTCGATGGTATGTCATTGCAAGGAGTCCTTTCTATTCAGAGCAAAACCTAAGCAATCCCAATTTTCCTAAAGATAAAGATCCGGATGTATTCTTGGTATATGCTCTGGATCGCATACTAAAAATCGAAACCACAGAGAAGAGATTTGTTTTAAAAAAGGACTTCGATATCAATGAGTTTTACAGAGGATGCACCGGAATCATTCCAAGCAAAGATCCAATCATCAATGTTGTCATAAGAGCATACGGAGATTCGGTAGACTATATCCGCACATTACCTTTGCACGCATCACAAAAGGAAATAGAGACTCAAAAAGATTATAGTGATTTCTCTTACGACATAAAATATACTTATGAGTTTTTGCAACTAATCCTTATGCAAGGCAAACAGGTAGAAGTCATTTCTCCACAAAAGATAAGAGATGACATCAAACAGGTCATAGAGGAGATGGCCCGGCACTATAAATAAGACAAAGGGAAGAAAAATATAAAACCCATCTCGGCATACACACTTTTTATCAAAAGTATTTACCTTTACACTGTGAATTGAAAAACTTCATTCTATCAATTTACAAATTAGAACAAAAACAACTTCAAAGGACTTATAGAGACTTGAGATGAAAATAACTTATTCCTTTTTAACAGCCATCACATTAACCATTTGCATAGCTCCATTGCTATCTTCTTGCTCCTGGTTTCACAAAAAAACTATTGAAGAGCTATACAGCGAACAAAAAAGTGGCGTTGTATTAATTTATAATAAATACTATTACAGCGCCCGCGTAAACGACATTGAAGTTTATTTCACGGGAATAGAAAATAACAACTTCACCAACTTATCAGCCGATGAAGCCGATGCCAAAGCCAATGCACAAGTCCTCAATGGTACAGGATTCTTCATTGACGAAAACGGTACCATACTAACCAATCGACATGTAGCCTATCCCGCACTGGATGAGCGTGAGATAGCAGAGACATACAAGAAACTAATCAACTCTCTTCGAATACTCTACGAGTTTTCTATGGACCAACTATCTGACCAATTCGATTCTCTAAATGAAGAAAAGAGTACATATTACGATTATGACCAATTCGGATTCGAATACTGCACAAACGAAACTCGAGTACAGGAGATAGAAAATGAAAAGGATCAGTTGAGATCAAATTATCAAGATCTCAAAGAAAAGATTGAGAAGCTGTTTAAATTTAATTGAAAAACAATCTTATACAAGGTGTTAATATATTGAATATCAGTAGGTTAGTTGATTTATTATTTGTAACTTTATGATTATCAAACAATTAAAGTTATGGAGCAA